>NZ_JBVFXW010000034.1:0-36146 GCF_055522395.1 Psychrobacter sp. TPE 89C | reverse complement strand
ACACATGATTTTTACGCAAGTTTACTTTAGTTACAGATTAATTTCTACAACTAATCGATATTAGTTCTATTTCTCTTTAAATAAAGTTGTTATTCCATAAGACTCATAAATTTTGAATTAGCAGAAGGGCTTTTTATTTTTCTCACAACTTTAACTTAAAATCCACAAATTTTAGTTGGCATTCACTCTGATGGAACTATCAAGTTTGTGCTGTTTCTTAAAACCTCTAGCCTCTTTTGCACTTTTTGCGCTGCTAGAAGTCAGTTGTCAATAAACAAATTTTAATATAAAAACCAGTATTCCTATTGGAAAAATCCAACGTCGAAACCAGTAAGTTTTTAAGCTACATTCTACGACATGAGCCTGAGTCTATAGGTTTAGCACTTGATAGCGAAGGATGGGCTGATATCAAAGACTTAATCCAACTGGCCAACACATCAGGCAATAGTATTACTTTAGAACAAATACATTCTGTTGTAGAGAACGATAAGAAAGGACGTTTTTCAATTGCTAGCCATGGTCAATGTATTAGAGCCGTGCAAGGTCACTCATTGCAAGCCGTAGATTTAAAGTTAGAAGAAATAACGCCTCCTATAAGCCTGTTTCATGGTACGGCTCAACGGTTTATTGAGAGCATTAACACTGAAGAGCTCATATCAAAAGACAGGCAATATGTTCATTTGACAGAAGATTATGAGACGGCCGTAAAAACCAGAATGCGTTATGGCAAACCTGTTGTATTAGCTATCAATAGTCAAAAAATGCAAGAGGATGGATATAAGTTTTATCAGGCAGAAAATAATGTTTGGCTTACTTTAGCAGTGCCACCCGCTTATATAAGCGTCTATAAATAGTATGAATTGTTTGGCTTACAACAAATAAAAGCTGATGAACTGGTGATATGCAATCGCTATAAAGGCGTGTTAAACATTAGATAATAGCCTGACAGCCACTATCGGTAAATGCTCAACACGCCTTAGACACATCTCATATAAATAAAGTGCGCCGCTACAGCCTAATCTATAGGCTTACCTTTCATTCTACTCGGCATCATCTAATAATTTGTTCAGTGACTCTACCATGGCATCGTCTATGATGTTGTCTTCTACATAGTTGACTATCCCATCTATAGTCGACAGATCCATTTCACGAATACCTAAGCTAGCCAACTGCTCATTGATAGATTCTAGACTGTCATTATCTTCAGCGTCATCCAATAGATGCTCCTCGAACCTACCTCTGACGAACCAATACATTTTTTCTAACAAGCTTTCTTTTTTGGTTAACGTAGAATAGCCATCACCATAAATAAATAAATTGAAATGATATGATATCTCTACATCATTGATGAAAAAAGCACGTTTACATTCTAAAGTGTAAGCTTGAATGTCTTCGTCTTCGACACCTTCTTCATTTTTATTGTCTTCCTCATACTCAATCGCTTCTTCTATCAATCCACCTAGTATTTGATAGTCGCCTACTTTGATTTTGTGGTTGTAAATGATACTTGATTCCGCGATGGCCTCAAAAATAATAGCACTGATGTCTAACGTATTATTATCAATGTCATAAAATCTTTTGAGTGCTGGCAAAAACTCAGTCAGCTGTTCTTCAGGCACTTGAATGAGAAACTGCTGCTCATATATTTTAATCATGTCTTCGGGAGCATAAGCATTAGCACTATCAGTCTCGTTCCTACCGATAGGCTGCAAGGGTAAAAAGTTAAACGGGTTATCATTGGTCATTCAGAACGGCCTTTTTATTTGGGTTATCTTTGGTAAATGTGTGCTATTACTCATTTGTAATGGCTTTTGAGCGCACTACTACTTTCAATGTCGCTGTGCCTTAAAATCTATGGGTATATTGTCTCTTATTCAGACAGTTTTAGATATATATGCAGCTCAAAATAGAGGTGATTTTAGTATGCTAAAAGTCTATCTTACCTCGCAGTGCCTTGGTTTTGCCGCGCTGGGTTTTTTTATCCATACGTTTACGCTTGGCATTTCTGCTGGGCCTTGTAGGCTTTCGGTTTTTGCTAATATAAGTGGCTTGTATGATAAATTGTTGAAGGCGCTCAATAGCATCCGCTTTATTTCTTTCTTGCGTGCGAAATTGCTGCGCTTTCAGTACAAAAACGCCCTCTTTTGTAATACGGTTGTCATTACTGGCCAATAGACGCTCTTTTTGCGGAGCACTGAGACTTGATGTCGTTATATCAAAACGCAAATGAATGGCTGAAGAGACTTTATTGACATTTTGCCCGCCAGCACCTTGCGCACGTATGGCGCTAATCTCTACTTCGTGGTCATTGAGCCTGATGGTGTTACTAATGAAAATCATGGTTTGCGCTTGTATAAAATAATTAAGACGTTTTTAATAATCCACAAATAAGCACTGATTATCTTGGATTATTATACCATTCATAAAAATCAGAGTGGCAAGGAAAACGTATTTGACGCGGCAACTTGTGCTTTCTGAGTTTGGTCTTATTAGGGCGTATCCTCAAAATCATATTATGGTTAGAGATTCTATCGATTTTAAGCACAAGCTTACTTCAACGTTAAAAGCAAGCACTTACTAAGATACAAGACTGTACAGTCAAACAGATTGCCAGATTTTTAAAAAGTAGTTACAATCGCTTAATAATCCCGCTATATTTACGACAAGGAAGTCGATATGCCTCATCATACATCTCATACTGTTATCAACCGACCTACCCTAAAAACTCTTACTAAGAGCATCCTAGCCATTACACTATGCACAGCAGGACTTGCTCATGCCAGTGACTATAGCAGCGTGACATTTTTTGGTGACAGTCTGACCGATGGTGGTTATTTTAGTCCATTTACTCAAGCCCCAATTAGTGAAGGTGGTTTATTTGGATTAGAAGAGTCAGGTCAATTCACCACCAATCCTGATAATACATGGGCGACCTCATTCGCTGAGCAATTGGGGACAACTGCTGTTGCCAATACTTTTGATGGTAGTCAAACGGGTAATAACTATGCCATTGGCGGCGCAAGAGCAGGCGTAGATGTCAAAGCTTTTGGCATAGATGTGGCCTCCGCCAATACTCAAGCCAACAATTACCTTGCTAATAACCGCGTAGATCCTAATGGTCTATATGTCGTGTGGGCAGGCGCCAATGACCTGCTTGCTGCGGCTGAAGATCCTGCTAATGCTCAAACCACGATACTTGGCGCAGTGGCTAGTCAGGTCAAAACAGTTAATACACTAAAAGACAATGGTGCAAAATATATTTTAGTACCAAATATTCCTGATATTGGTTTAACTCCAAGAGTTATTGCAGCGCAGGAAGCGGCAGATGCAGCTGTCAAAAAAGCTATTGAAGATGGTGAAAGTGCTGATTTTATTGCTAGCATTCCAAATCAAAATACTCAAGCACAAAGTACTGGTGCGGCCAGTCTATATAATCAATTTATGCTCAATGGTGTGGCCAATACTGGCGCTAATATCATACCGTTAGATACGTTTGGCTTGTTGCAACAAATTTCTGCTGCACCAGCGACTTATGGTTTTACCAATGTCACTGAACCCGCTTGTGGCACTACCAGCTCATTACTGTGTGGCTCAGATAATTTAGAAGCGCCAGATGCCAACGAAACCTACTTTTTTGCAGATGGCATACATCCGACCGGTAGTGCGCATCAAATGATCGCTGACTATGCAAATGCTGTCGTCACAGCGCCTAGTCTAATCGGTGTCCTGCCACATATTGCGACCACAACCGGACTAGCAACCAATGAGCGCTTACAATCGCACGTCAACCAAATCCAAAGCAGTGAGCAAAAGCCTGACCGTACTTTATGGGCGGTAGGTGAGTTTGAAGATCAAGACATCGCAGGGTTCGATAGTGACGACAATACACAAGTACTGTTCGGGATGGACTTTGCTCACCCCAACTCAGCCAATGCAATCACTGGCTTGTATGGCAATATTACTCAAAAAGAATTTGATAACTCAGGTGTCGCCACAGGTTTAAGCAATATTGAATTAGATGAAGTAGGTTTTGGTGTCTATCACAGCAATACGCTAGACAATTTTGGTGGCGTGCAAATTAACGGTGCCGTTGGTTTTGCTAACATGGATGTAGATGTCACACGCGCCGTCACGCTTGGCAGCTATAAGCAAGAATTTAAATCAAATGCTGATGGCAAACGTTTTTATGCCAACGTGCAAGCTGGCTACCCAATGCAAGTAAGCAGCGTTGCTATCACCCCGTATATTGGTGCAACTGCTAGCCGTGTAAAAATTAGTGAACTTGAAGAACAAGAAAATTCTGGCATCGCCATGCAGTTCGATGAGCAAAAGTATACCACGACTTATGGCAAGCTTGGGGTCAAAGCCAATCATAATGTCATGGAAAATCTGAACGTGTTCGGTGATATCCATTACCAAAAACAGCTAAGCGACAATCGTGAAGCCGTAACAGCACGCCTAAACACGTTGTCTAACATTAGCTTTAGCACACCAATGGCACAAACTGACGATGACAACTTTGCAATGACACTTGGGCTATCTAAGAACTTTGGTCAACTGAGTGCCAATGCAGGTGTTACGCATTCACAAGGTGATGATGATAAATCAACGAGTTTATTTGTTGGGCTTAGCGGCGCATTTTAAATAGCTCTGTCATTAAAGCCTAAAATGTAAAGTGTAGAGTGTAAAATCACTACATTGAAAATCTTATAAAACCGTCTAATGCAAAGAGCATCAGACGGTTTTTCTTTGTGTGTCTGAGACTATTTTCAATAGCTACTCTCTTCCATTAGTTACATATTCATCATACTCTTCACCTTCTGGGACATATTCGGTCAGCTTTATTTACCAAACCATAACCTATAGACATATTTAGATGATAAAGGTATCATTAACAATTATCATTTACACTACGGTTCCATCATTATGTCTAAGCGCCATACTTTATCTCGTACTTTGCCCTACTCTCGTTTGTATAGCGCCATTCTAACCACCCTACAGACTTCTAAAAAAGCGCCTATGGTTCTAGCTGTAGGAACGCTATTGCAATTCAGTCCAGCATTTGCTGACACAACGATTGATACCGACCAAAGTGCTCAGCCAAGTGTCACGCTTGATCCTATCGTGGTGGTTGCCAACCAAACACCAAAAGCAATCTCTGATATTCCAGCGACTGTCTGGTATATTGATGAGTACAAAGTCGATGAAGCGGCACGTACGGGTAAGCGTTTAGGCGACTTTATCGCTCAAGAAGTACCCTCCCTCGATTTGGGTAGCGGCGGTCGTACGAGCGCAGGTCAAAACTTGCGTGGGCGTAGTATGCAAGTAATGATTGATGGGGTATCACTCAATTCATCACGTGCTATCAGTCGTTATCTAGACTCGATCAGCATGGAGAATATCGAGAGTATCGAAGTATTGTCTGGTGCATCGGCAGTCTATGGTGGTGGTGCAACTGGTGGTATTATCAATATCAAGACCAAAAAAGCACAAGCTGGTGAACCACAAATCACCACTTCTATACAAGCAACATCAGGTTTCCAAGATGAGGATGACATCTCTTACAAAGGTCACGCCTCAATCGGCGGTGGTACAGAAAATATCAAAAGTAAGCTAGCCGTCACTTATGAACAGACCGGCTCTTTCTTTGATGGCAGCGGTAAAATGCTGGTTCCTGATACCACTCAGGGTTCGTTGCAAGACAATGAGACCATTGATATCTTGGCTAGCACACAATTACAGATTGATGAGAAGCAAACCTTAGACTTGTCAGCACAGTACTATAATAGCGAGCAAGACACAGATTACAGTATTCAGTATGATCTAACCACCCGTCCATTCGGTGCCGAGATTAGTGATGGTTTTGAGAGTGATCGTCAGGCCAGTACGGAACGTCAGCAATACAATGCCAATTACCACAATACTGAGCTATTCGGTCATGAAGTATATGCTCAGCTCTCACATCGCACTGAAGAGCTCAGCTTTATTCCATTCATCTATGGCACTTACTTTGCCGCTTCAGAGCAGTCAACTGACGTGACTTCAGCACGTGTCGCACTAAGCAAGGATTGGACTGACAAGCTCAAGTTAACCTATGGTATCGACGGCTATCAAGACAAACTTGACAGTAATAAAATGATATTTAATCAGGGTACGAGCATTGCTACTGGTGGTCTGGTCAATGATGAGTTTGCCACCGTTGGACGCTACCCTGGCACTGAGGTAAATTCTATCGCTGGTTTCATTCAAGGTGATTATGAGCTAACCAATAAGCTAAGCGCGACAGCTGGTATGCGCTACCAACACCTAAACAATAAAATCGATGACTTTGTCTCTAGCACAGTACAGACTGATATTGCTTTAGGCAATGCCACTGGTGGTGACGCGATCCCTGGCGGTAGTACTGACTATAATGTCAACTTGTTTAATTTAGGTCTCAATTATAAACCTACCAGTAACCTACGCTATTTTGCGAACTTCTCACAAGGTTTTGAGTTGCCTGATCCTGCAAAGTTTTATGGTCAAGGCATCTATGCAAAAAATACTGCTAATTATTATGAGCTTGTTAATGGCTCTAATGTTTCAGGTACCGAACTTGATGGCATCAAAACCGATAGCTACGAGTTAGGCACTTCGTTCAATCATAACAATTTGACGGGTCAGCTGACTGGTTACTATAGCCTATCGGATGGCAGTATCGATTATGATCGTAGCACACTGCTGATCACTCAAAGTGATAATAAAAAGCGTGTGTATGGTGTTGAAGCAAAGGGCGACTATGCGATTAATGACAATGTGAGCATCGGCGCACTGGCACATTGGGTCAAAAGCGAGACGCAGGTTGATGGTAGCTACGAAGATACTGTCGTGACTGACACCAGCCCAGCCAAATACGCTCTGTGGACACGCTGGGAAGATGACAACCAAGCGCTTAAGCTACAAGCAAATATGATGCGTGACGTCTCAGGATATGACTCAAGTAGCGACTCTACTCAAGAGCTAGATGGCTATACTACGGTTGACCTTGATTACACTTACTTCTTACCTTCAGGTGAGTTTAGTCTAGGTGTTCAAAACCTATTGGACAAAGATTACACCACCGTTTGGGGACAACAAGCGCAGATATATTATGGTAGCTACGCACCTGCGTCAGCATTTGATTACAAAGGTTTAGGGCGTACTTATACGGTTGGCTATACCCATCGTTTTTAAGTGATAGGCCAGTTTATATCATATAGATAATGTAGACCAAAAAAAGTCCCTATTCATTTGAATAGGGACTTTTTTGTTTTACAACATCTAATACTTACTAATCGTTAAGATGTTAAATCATTAATTCTATAGAAGCTTTTGTATTCAGACATTGCTAGATTTTGGCAATCCATATGCTATGGTCTCAACCACTTCATTGTTCTGCTCAGCAATTAGTTGATAACCCTTGATCACACCATCATAGGGCAAACCGCTCACATACTGCTGATAATGATCATAGATAGCATCTTTTATGATCGATGTGCGTTTTGCTTTATTCATTTCAGCAAAATCATTAGGTAGACGTATATGAGCCAAACGCGATACTCCGCAACGAACCATCCAATTAGCATTCACAAACTCAAAATCTATCTCTGCTCGTAAACTATATGTACATAAAGACTTTGGAGGATTAACTAAATCGTGTTTGATCTGAGCAATATCTTCTGCGAATGGCTGATAAGGTATATCGAGCACTGAAAATAGCGTCGCTAAAAATTCGTCAGCGGTGAAATATTTATCAATATAGCTGCCATCTAGCCCAAGGAACTTGCTCGACAATACATGACGCAGGCGCTCACATGCAGGAATGGTATGCTTTAGCGGATAACCCATCTTTTTGATAATATCTTGCGAACGCAGCTCAAGCGTGTCTATTTGATTGATCACGTATTGCGCTAAAAGATGATGTGGATGATAACGACGGGTATATTTGGATTGGTTGGCAACGTGGCTCATGAGATTAAACACCTTAGACTCCCGTAACTCCGACAAAAAAGTATGATATAAGCCCATATGGGCAAATAAAATCAGGCACAAATGAGGATGTCGGAGTACAGGCTCATGCGCTTTACCAGAGTTCTTTTATATCGTGCTGGAAGTTGCAAGGTTTGCACATCACTGCTATTACAAGAATAGTCGATGATGACAAAACTGTTAAACCCACGATAGACAACGCAATAATGATAGCATATTAAATGATAAAAAATAAATACCGATGTGTGTGCCTGTTTGTGAATAATTGTTTTTCACTTTAAACACTCAGTTTTCGATATTTCCATACGTCACTTGTTCATATGCTAGTACGAAGCTAGATATTGAAACGTTAGTATTAAAACATTAGTATGGAAGCGCTAGTGTTAACGCATTAAGCATATCACCTATGTCCTAACGATTTACATCAACGACTATTCGACCACGAATTTTGCCATCTAACAACTCACTTGCTGTCGGAATGACTTCACTCAGACCAATCTCTCTCGTGATTGCATCCAACTGCGTCATATCTAGACTCGTACTCAAGCGCTTCCAAGCTTCTATACGCTCATCATAAGGTCGCGTCACGCTATTGATACCAAGCAAACTAACACCGCGCAAAATAAATGGCGCGACAGTAGCAGGGAAATCCATGCCTTGAGCCAGTCCACAGGTAGCGACTACACCATCCTCACAGGTACTGGCACAAACGTTAGCCAACGTATGACTGCCAACAGAATCGATTGCAGCGGCCCATCTTTCTTTACCAAGCGCGCGTCCAGGACTACTTAATTCAGCTCGGTCAATAATCGTCGTTGCACCAAGGCTTTTTAGGTAATCTGCTTCCTCTAGGCGACCGGTAGAGGCCATGACAGAGTAGCCTTGGTTTGCCAAAAGCGCGATGGCAAAGCTACCAACACCGCCATTAGCACCAGTCACCAACACTTCACCACTCTCTGGTGTGAGTCCATGACGCTCCAATGCAATTAGACAAAGCATCGCGGTATATCCTGCTGTGCCAATTGCCATCGCTTGACGTTCAGTCATCGACTCAGGGAGCGGGATCAGCCAGTCACCGTTTAATCGCGCTTTTTGTGATAGACCACCCCAATACTTCTCGCCCACGCTCCAACCATTCAACAGCACCTTGTCGCCAGCTTTGTAGCGAGGATGGTTGCTCGTTTCGACGGTGCCCGCTAAATCTATACCTGGAACCATGGGGAATGTGCGTACCACAGGACTACGGCCAGTAATGGCTAATCCGTCCTTGTAATTGAGCGTGCTAAATGCCACACGAACCGTGACATCACCCTCAGGCAATTGCGTGTCCTGTATCTCAGTCAGACTAGACTGATAAACATCGTCATTTTTTTCAATTAATATTGCTTTAAACATAACAGCTCCTATTTAGACCAATCGTCTATAAATGAGTAAAAATAATTTAGACCGGTCGTCTAAAAATATAGATAAAAAATTACTTCTGTATCCCTGCTGCAAATCCTCGGAAAAAAGTATCTAACGGACTGACATCTTGCGTCAACTTAGCACGCAAAACAGCACCTTCCCAACCAATCCAAAAGAAAGCAGCAAGCTCATCACAATCACTATTAGAAGGTATTTGTCCTTGTTGTACTGCCAGACGCAAGCAAGCCGCTAAACGCTCCTGCCAATCAAGCAGTATGTTTTCTAACTCACAACGGAAACTGTCAGGCAACACGACAATCTCTTGGCCTAAGTTGCCTACTAAGCAGCCGCGTCGAAATTCATGCCTAATCATGCCCGACTTAGCATCCTCAACAAAGTCACTAATACGCTGCATAGGAGACACTTGATCATTCAAAAGACAATAATCTAGTTTGCGAGCAAAATATAACGCGTACTGTCGTAATACTTCCTGTCCAAATGCTTCTTTGTTTTTGAAGTAATTATAGAAGGAACCTTTAGGTACATTGATACGTTTGAGTATGGCATCGATACCAGTGGTCGCAAAGCCTTGCTCTGTTAGCATCTCCATCCCAGACCTCAAGAGAGCTTCACGGGTATCCGTAAAGTCTCGTTCAATATTGGGTGGACGCCCTCGTCGGGCTTTTGGCTTAGTCATTGTCATGCATAGATATTATGACCGATCGTCTTTAATGTCAATAAATTATTTGTGAGACAGATATGCCTATTATTTTTTGATTTAAGCTTTCCTATCAACTAATTAACAATCCTTATCAAAAAAGCCCTTTAACTAATGCCGTTGACTTGGTATCTTGCCTCGCCAAGCTTGTATTATCAAAATTGCTTACTCTACTATTGGCTAATCATTTTGCATTAGCACCTTCTTTGTATTGGATCTTATGAAACATACCATTGAGGCGAGCTCTGATGCTCGCCGGACTCAGTATTTTCAAGTATTCTTGATGGGCGTCAGTGCCTTTATTATGAATACCACAGAATTTGTACCCGTCGCCCTATTGAGTGATATTGCCCAAGATTTTTCTATCACCACGGCAGAGACTGGTTGGATGCTGACGCTCTATGCTTGGATTGTCGCGGCGATGTCATTACCACTGATGCTACTTACCAGTCAATTGGAGCGCAAGCGTTTGCTCTTAGCATTGTTTGCAGTGTTCATTGCCAGTCACGTGCTATCCGTGTTTGCATGGAGTTTTGATGTACTGCTCATCAGCCGAGTCGGGATTGCCTTATCTCATGCGATATTTTGGTCAATCACGGCAGCGATCGCTATACGTGTCGCGCCTGAAGGCAAAAAAGCACTGGCACTTAGCGTGCTTGCGACGGGCACCTCATTGGCGATGGTACTAGGTGTGCCTTTAGGGCGATTAATTGGTCAATGGTTTGGTTGGCGTGCGACGTTTGGCGGTATTGGCGTTGTTGCTTTTATCGTATTTGTACTACAAGCGAGACTATTACCAACACTGCCTAGCATGTTTGAAGGGTCTTTTAGAAAGATTCCAGAGCTGCTCAAAAACCCATTATTGGTGTGCTTATACTTGCTTATTCTGCTTGTTTTTACCGCGCATTATACGGCTTACTCTTATATCGAACCTTTCATGCGCCACGTTGGCTCAATCAGTGAAAACTCCGCAACACTTGTATTACTGCTATTCGGTATAGCGGGGATTATAGGCAGCGTGATATTTAGTCGTTGGGGTGATCGATTCAATACCAGACTGATGCTGGTATCGACGATACTGATGCTCGTATCTATGCTTACGCTATTGATAGCAGTGACATCAGTATGGGCGCTCAGCTTTATTGCTTTACTTTGGGGCGCGGCGCTCATGCTGCTTATTATTTCGATGCAAGCCAAAGTCATTATGGTCGATGTCAATGCGCAAGACATGCTGATGTCGATGTTTTCCGGCATTATCAATTTGGGTATTGGTACTGGTGCGCTATTCGGTGGTTATGCTGTGACTCATATTTCACTATCAAGCGTTGGATATGTCGGTGCAGCTATCGCTGTTGTAGCGCTGCTACTGATGCTATTTATGATCAAGCGCTTTCCTGAATTGAGTAAAAGACTCGGCTAGCTAATGAAGGCGATGTCAAAAAATAGCAGTCAAAATGCCAGCCACATAAGTGAGCTGGCATTTTCTTTAATGTTGTCTACAAAATCATTTTAGCTATTTGCTCAAACATCCATTGAACGAACGTTCAGCTACCGATATACTAATTTTATTGGACATAAGTATGGTTAGGCTATGAGCCTACTTGATGAAAGAATGACAAGGATTCAGCACAAAAGGATGCGTGTGAAATGGACAATATTCAAAACAAGGAAGGCGTTGGCTTCGATCTAAAAGCAGTTATGATGGCTATCACGAACCTTCAACTAATTGGAGACTCCTGATGTCTAATGAAATGATTCAACAAAACAATCAAGATCGAGAAAGTCAAGATAGCACCGCGCCTCTAAAATTAGGTAGGTTGCATTATGCTTGGATAGTCGCTGCGACAGGCTCTATCGCAATGTTCTGTGGACTGGGGCTAGGACGGTTTGCATTCGGCATGTTACTGCCGTCCATGTCATCTTCTTTGGGATTAAATTACACCCAAAGCGGCATATTGGGATTCACTAACCTAATAGGCTATCTCGTTGCGGTGCTTCTAAGTCCTCTCATTCTACCTCGGTTTGGTACTCGAGCGACTGCGACGGCAAGCCTTTTCTTGATTGCCGTTTCTATGCTCGGTATGGCTTTTACCACAAGCTTTCCCATACTCTGCGCACTTTATGTGCTGACAGGTATCGGTAGCGGCGGCGTGGTCTTACCGATGATGAGCGTCATGTCGCACTGGTTTTTTCCTTCGCACCGCGGACTTGCTTTAGGACTGGTCATGGCGGGGCCTGGGTTTGGTATTATTCTATCGGGCTTTGTTGTACCCAAACTCTTACCCATCTCTACTCTATTGTCTTGGCAGACAGGTTGGTTAATTTTTGCCGTTATCAATATTATAGTGGCTTGTCTTACTTTCATTTTAATTCGCAATCATCCAGACGATGTCAGTCAAGACCCTTTTGGGCGCGCACCCACGCTACCTGTCAAAAACAAGAAAAAGCTAGAACGTAGCAATATTAAGCTGCTCGTACATTTGGGTATTATCTTTGCCATTTATGGTGCCACTTACATGGTTTACGTGACCTTTATCGTCACCAGCATGGTTGGCTCGTATCAGCTGAGTGAGGCGACTGCGGGTGGTATTTGGGCATGGATTGGACTACTGAGTGTCTTCTCAGGTATGTTGTTTGGCTGGATTTCTGACCACATTGGTAGACGCCTTGGTCTTGCCTTGGCCTTTGTTTTCCTTGCTATCGCTTACCTTTTGGTCGGACTGACTGATTGGCATTCAGGACTGTATCTATCAATTATCCTGTTTGGCTTAGTGGTTTGGAGTGTGCCTGTCATTATGGCGGCCTCGGCGGGCGATTATTTCGGGCCTGCAGCGGCGGCAAGTGCACTCGCGGCGCTGACTTTTGCCTTTTCAGGTGGACAGGCTCTCGGGCCAGTGGCAGCAGGCTATCTCGCAGAAATCACTGGGGACTTTAGTATCAGCTATATGGTATCTGGCATCGCCGCTTTTGTCGCGCTTGGACTGTCCTTATTATTACGTCCACAAAAATCAGCTTAATGAAGACCCATTTTTAACCTTACTCTAAGCTGTAAGATAACGAACAACTACAAATAAACTTGAACGGTCGTTCATTTTTGTTTATAGTGGCTCTAACAAAACGATATTTATATAATCTAAACCCGTTCAGACCCACGACCCATACTTCAATATCATAAGGATAAGATAATGCTTAAGTTCTATTTTCACCAGACCCCTAACCCTCTAAAAGTCGCTCTATATCTTATGGAGACAGGCTTACCATACGAGTTAATACCAGTAGATACGCTGAAAGGTGAACAGCATACGCCTGAATACCGCGCTATCAATCCTAATGGTAAAGCTCCTGCTCTCGAAGATGATGGCAAACGTGTCTTTGATTCAACGGCTATATTAATGTATTTGGCCGAAAAAACAGGTCAGCTAGCAGGCGCGCCAGAAGATCGCGGTGAGATGTTGTCATGGCTCATGTTTGTAGCGACAGGTTTAGGTCCTTTCTCTGGTCAATCAGTACACTTTAGTCATAAAGCGCCAGAAAAAATTCCTTATGCCATCAATCGCTATCTTCGCGAAGCAGAGCGTCATTACGAAGTGCTAGATAAACACATGGAAGGTCGCGAGTATTTGGTTGGTGATGACTACTCTATCGCTGATATTTCAGCATGGGGCTGGGTCGATAAGGCCGCATTTATATTAGGCGAACCCGGCTTAAATAACTATCCTAACCTCAAGCGTTGGTTTGCTAGCATCAATGCCCGCCCTGCGGTAGAAAAAGCTCGAAATATCGCTAAAGGCGTTGAGTTCAAGTCTGATTTTGATGAAGTTGCTGCACGTGCACTATATCCACAAAACTTCGCAAAAGACGCATAATTGCGCTAGGAGTTATACAAATGACAGACCAATACGTACCACCAAAAGTTTGGACACATGACGCAGAAAGTGGCGGCAAATGGGCCAGTGTCAATCGTCCCGTTTCAGGCGCTACTCATGAGCAAGCGCTACCAGTAGGCGAGCATGAGCTACAACTGTATTCTATCGCCACCCCTAATGGCCAAAAAGTAGCGATTATGTTAGAAGAGTTACTGGCACTGGGCAAAGCGGCAGAGTATGATGCCCATATGATTCAGATTGGCGAAGGCGACCAGTTCGGATCAGGGTTTGTAGACGTAAACCCTAACTCGAAAATTCCAGCCCTAGTTGATCAAAGTGGCGAAAATTCTGAAGCTGTATTTGAATCCGCATCTATTTTAGTATATCTTGCTGAAAAATTTGGCGTACTACTGCCTGAAAAAGGTAGCGAGCGTACCAAAGTTTTTAACTGGTTATTTTGGTTACATGGCTCTGCACCGTATTTGGGTGGTGGTTTCGGTCACTTTTATGCTTACGCGCCTGAAAAATTCGAATATGCGATCAATCGCTTTACGATGGAAACCAAGCGCCAGTTGGATGTACTAGATAAGCAATTGGCAAAAAATGAGTTTATCGCTGGTGACGAATACAGCATTGCTGATATTGCCACTTGGCCTTGGTATGGCAATCTAGTCGTGGGCACTCAGTACGATGCGCAAGAGTTTTTGCAGGTTGATGAATACCCTAATGTTCAACGCTGGGCAAATGCGATGTTAGCGAGACCCGCTGTACAACGTGGCCGTATCGTCAACCGCACTTGGGGCGAAGCATGGGAACAACTAGAGAGTCGTCACAGCGCCCAAGATATTGATAATGTATTGGCATTAAAACCAGAGTAGATTTTCTTACTAAATCGGCTCTGACCATAGTCGATTCACTCTAAAATAGGGAATTGACTATAAATCTTTATTCTTACAACCATCTGTTCTGACTAAAACACCAGTTTGAATACGGATAACACATAAAAACCAAGTGACATCATTATCAATGCAAACGATAATAGTGTTACTTGGTTTTCTGATTATTAAAACGATAGTTTTAGAACATAGTCGGTTCAATATAATTTGGATAAAAGGAAGCCGAGTGAAAGTGCTACAAGTAGTAGACTAAGCGAGACTGACACCGTATCTAATTATAGTGGATTAACTATAACTGCTTTTAAGGTGAAAATTATGAGTGCACATGCGAAGTTTAATCGTGATGACGTAATCGAAAAAGCCAAAGACCTCTATTGGGAAAAAGGCTATCACGCTACGTCGATGAGAAACCTACAAGATGTGGTTGATATGCGTCCTGGCAGTATTTATGCCGCTTTTGGTAATAAAGACAGCCTGTTTAAAGAGGCATTAAATCGCTATGCTGAACAAGGTGCTACAAACCTTGCCAACAGTATTGCCCAAGAAAAAACCAAGCTTGATGGCCTAAAACGCTTCATTCACAGCGTGACTGTTTGCAATAAGAGCACTACCCCGAGTGGCATGTGTATGATTGTCAAAACCATCAGTGAGCTGACGCAGAATGACAGTCCAGATTTGCTGACTCATGCGACCAATATTCTAGAAAATGTTGAAGCGTCTTTTGTTAAAGTTTTTCAGCAAGCCATTGATGATGGTGAGATCAACACAGATGAAAGTGCCGCTGAACTCGCCCGCTATTTTCAAATCCAAATGATCGGCTTGAGAACGTATTCGCAAGTAACGAATGATACGGATGCAGTAGAAAAGTATATTGATAATATATTCGCAAGATTTTTGTAGCGTTACTTTGTGATATAGCGTTACTTTGTGATATAGCGTTACTTTGTGATATAGCGTTACTTTGTGATATAGCGTTACTCTGTGATATTAAGATTCATATTTTTTAACATTTAGCGAATCACTTTCGATAAGACTGTCTACCAGATTGATAGTCCGATCACAGGATGCGGATAAACGTGGATCATGTGTAACCAATAATACACCGCAATCACGCTCACGGTTGACTTTACGAAACAGCTCAAATACCTCGGCAGCCGTTACCGTATCTAGATTACCTGTGGGTTCATCAGCTAGATAATGTTACCTAATAGTTGAAGGCTACGCTCAATCACTGGTGCATCAACCATTTGACCGTCTATCTCAAAAACTGCCTGTCTGCTTCGCTCATACTCCTCGACCACACGCTGAGCAAATGACAATACTTCGTCTGTTGGTTGTAATGCTTGCTGGACGACAGCCACTTGTTTGGGATGAATACACAGCATTCCTGACATGCCCATCTGCGACCATAAATTTACTCGGTCGCTTAATCCTGCTTTATTATTAAAATCAGGATAAAGCGTATCAATAGGCGCTGCCAACTGATGTACTTTTGACGTCAAAATTAATTGGTAGCGGATTTGGTTGGCAACGATATCCGCAGCAGGCGTATCTACTTGTACCCGCAAATCATTGCACAAATCTAAAAAACCATAACTAAACGCGGCCAACCCGACTGCTTTTGCCATACTATCGATTTGATACAAACCAATCGCACTCTCAATCAATGCAATCACAGGCAAATTGATAAGTTGGTGCACGCTCTCAATGTCGGCGACTTGCTCAGCCTTAGCCAGTAGCACGCCAGCCAAATTAGGCATTTTCTGACAGAGCACTACGTCTTTGAAAAATTCTTCGCTGCCTGCTTTATTAATACGTAGCCAAATCGGCTGATAATCTGCACTGTCGTGATATTGCTGCAATGCTTCACGTGCGGTTGCCTTACTGTCTAAAGCTACTGCATCTTCTAAATCGACAATAACTGCATCTGCGCCACTAGCAAAGGCTTTTGCTACTCTATCGATGCGAGTCGCTGGCACGAATAGCCATGTTGTATTTTGAGAAATCGTTTTTATTTTATGATTGGTCACTGAATTCATGCTTAATTCCTATATTATTCAAGTAGCAGTTAGCAGCTTTATTATGCCATTACACAGCCTATTTTTACTTGAAATTGATCATTTATCGATACAATGATACTAAGATTACTCAGACACTCCATCAAAAAACCAAATCAAAAAAACCGCATGAAAATTAATCTCATGCGGTTCTTAAGTAACTTTTCTTGAATTTACATTCAAAGTTTTCTGATAGGCTAATTAAGCCAACATACCACCATCGACAACGATTGTCGCGCCTGTGGTATAACTTGAGGCATCCGACACTAGATACAATACTGTACCAGCCATCTCGTCAGGATTCGCAACGCGCCCTAGTGGAATAGCATGTAGCGCCATTTTTAAGACTTTATCATTGGTCGTCAAAGCAGAGGCAAACTTAGTATCCGTCAAACCTGGCAGTAGCGCATTGACGCGAATATTGAGTGGGCCACATTCTTTTGCAAAAGCTTTCGTCATGCTAATGACCGCCGCTTTGGTGATTGAGTAAATGCCTTGCTTGTCGCCCGCTACTAAGCCATTGACCGATGCAGTATTCAAGATGACACCACCGCCCTGCTCTTTCATCATTTTGCCAGCAGCTGTCGACATAAAGAAGTAACCACGGATATTAACTTCAACGGTCTTATCAAAAGCTGCTAAATCTGTATCTAAGATATGGCCATAGTAAGGATTAGCTGCTGCGTTATTGACTAAGATATCGATTTGGCCAAATTCACTTTTGATATGCTCAAAAACTGCATCAATTTGCGCCATCTCGCCAACGTGACAAGCAAAGGCGCTGGCTTTATGACCATCAGCGACGATGCTATCAGCGACTGCTTGGCAAGTATCAATCTTACGGCTAGAGACAATCACATGCGCGCCTCTGGATGCCAATAAACGAGCAATAGATTCGCCAATACCGCGGCTAGCGCCAGTAACCAAAGCAACTTTACCGGTTAAATCAAATAAATCTTTCATCATTATTCCTTATATTTTTATAAACTGTCTATTTTTAAACAACTATTCCTGAGCGCTGAATTCATGTATCTAAAATTGGATAACTAAACGCAGATAATCGCTGTCATATCTAACAGCGATTATCGAGCACTAATAAACTGAACAAAGAGCGCACAACGATCACGGTTACGCTAGCATGCCACCATCGAGTGTAAAGGCATGACCGTTCATAAATGTACTCTCATCGCTGGCGAGCCATGCAATCGCACTAGAAATTTCATTCACATCTCCTAAGCGGCGTAGTGGACTGGCTTTAATCGTTGCTTGCTGCGTACGCTCATCCATGGTTGCCATGGTATTGCGGACCATTGGCGTATCAATGAAACTTGGGCATACCGCGTTAAAACGAATATTGGCACGAGCATACTCATGGGCGGCAGACTTGGTCAGACCCATAACCCCATGTTTAGCAGCGCTATAGGCTGATAGCATCGGTGCTGAACGCAGACCTGCAATAGATGCGACGTTAATGACATGACCACCACCGTTAGGTATCATACAATTGACCGCAGCACGCATACAGTGCCAAACACCTTTTAAGTTCACGGCGATATTACGATCAAAGTCGTCATCGCTTAGCTCATGCATTGGCGAAGGCTTATGGTCGATACCAGCGTTATTTACTACCACATCTAGGCCGCCAAGCGTTTCTACTACAAAGTCGAACAATGCGCGCACTTCATTACCACTGGTCACGTCTACTTTTTTGAAGACGATACTGTTGCCAGCGTCTTGACCTTGCTTGGCAACCGCAGCACCCATCTCTTCTGCCATATCACCGATCACGACTTTTGCGCCGCGACTGGCCAGCAATAACGCGCTTGCTGCCCCGATGCCTGATGCACCGCCCGTGATTAAAATTCGTTTACCCGTTACATCTGATGCAATTCCGTTTGTATTCAGTGTCATGATCTATCCCTCTACCTTAAGTACTAGTTTGCCGAAGTTTTCACCTTTAAAGAGCATCATCAAAGTATCTGGGAACGTCTCGATACCTTCAACGATATGGTCTTTCACTTTCATATCACCTGACTGAATCCAGCCAGCGATATCTTTCATAGCGACTGGATATTCTTTGATATTATCGAATACAACGATGCCTTCCATGCGGGCACGATTGACCAATAATGATAAATAGTTCGATGGGCCTTTGACTTCTGTAGTGTTGTTATATTGACTAATAGCCCCGCAAATAACGATACGCGCATGCAGGTTTATTTGTGTGAGGACATCATTTAAGATATCACCGCCTACGTTATCAAAGTACACATCGACGCCATCTGGACAGGTTTTCTTCAGTGCTTTTTTCACATCTTCATTTTTGTAATCAATCGTCGCATCAAACCCAAGCTCATCAACTAAGAACTTGCATTTCTCAGCGCCGCCCGCGATACCGACAACGCGGCAGCCTTTGATTTTGGCAATTTGACCAACTAAGCTACCAACAGCACCGGCAGCACCAGAGACGACAACGGTCTCACCAGCTTTTGGTTGACCTGTTTTTAGCAGACCAAAATACCCTGTCATACCTGGCATACCGAGTACGCCCAAGTAATAAGACAATGGTGCCAGTTTTGGATCAACTTTGTACAGATTAGCACCATCACTGACGGCATAGGACTGCACGCCATCGTGACCTGCGACATAGTCACCAACCGCAAATTTCTCATGCTTGCTTTCAATCACTTCACCTACAGTACCAGCGCGCATGACTTCACCAATCTGTACTGGTGCGATATAAGATTTGGCATCGTTGAGCCAGCCACGCATCGCCGGATCGATAGAGATGTATTCAACCTTAATCAGTAGCTGACCGTCGGTGATAGTCGGGATTTCTGTCTCGGTATAATCCCAAGTCTCGGCACTAGGCTCGCCTACCGGTCTTGCTTTTAATCGCCACTGTTTATTAATTTTTGTCATGTCTCTTTCCTTAGAGTTATCCTTAGAACCATTCTGTTTGCATATCAGTGCAAACCGAGTTGGTGTTGGTTAATAATTCGATGTCGCGTTTAACTAATGGTAATTCCCAATCAATGAAGTATTTGGCCGCTTGTATCTTGCCTTTGTAAAAGTTCTGCTGCTCGGCATCTTGCGTCGTACTTAGTAGCTGCTCAGCTTTACTGGCTTGACGAATCCAAACCCAGCTCAGTACAATTGAGGCAAAGATATTCATCAGTGCTTGCGCGTTGCCTGTCAATGTCACGGCTTCTTCGGTTTGTAAGACTTTGCTGAGATGCACCAATACTTCATGCAAGTGACCCATGTAAGGCATCAATTTACCTGCTAATTGAGCCGTTTCGGGTGTAGTGATACTTTCTAAATCCTGCGTGATTTCACGTTTGAGAATTTGAATGCCTAGACCACCTTTTTGCCATAACTTACGAAATGACAAATCCAATGCCTGCACACCATTTGTGCCTTCATGGATGGGATTCAGGCGATTGTCACGCCAAAACTGCTCGGCTTGATACTCACGTGTATAACCTGCACCGCCCAGTACTTGAATACCCAAATCATTGGCTTTTGGCCCATACTCAGATGGCCATGCTTTTAATACTGGGGTGAGCAGGTCTAATAATTCTGTTAGCTCGTTTTTTAGGGTTTCGTCTTCACAAGTATTGATACGGTCAATCAGGTTTGAGCCATATAGACATAATGAGATGCCACCTTCAGAGTAGGCTTTTTGCGCCAATAGCATGCGCTTTACGTCACCATGATTGATGATAGCGGTTGCCGCATCTTCAGGTTTATTGTTCGGGGCGATTCTGCCTTGCGTTCTGTCTTTGGCATAATCAAGTGAATACTGATAACCGCGATAACCCACCATCGATGCGCCAAAACCGACAGCGATGCGCGCCTCGTTCATCATTTTGAACATATAGCGCAGGCCGAAATGCTCTTCACCGATGAGATAACCATGGCATGCGCCTTCGTCACCAAAGCTCAGTGCTGTAGACGTTGTGCCTCTATAGCCCAGTTTATGAATGAGTCCTGTCAAATGCACATCGTTGCGCTCGCCGACCGATGCATCCTCATTTAAGCGATACTTGGGCACCGCAAATAAAGAAATGCCTTTAACGCCACCTGGACCGCCTGGCACCTTTGCCAAGACTAAGTGGACGATATTGTCAGACAGTTCGTGATCGCCGCCTGAGATATAAATCTTACTGCCTTTTACACGGTAAGAACCATCGTCTTGTTTTACCGCAGTAGTTTTGATATCAGCAAGTGACGAACCTGCATGCGGCTCTGTTAATGCCATCGTTCCAGTAAACTCACCTGTCAGCATGCGTGGCATAAAGGCAGCTTTAATCTCATCACTGGCAAAGTGTGAGATGACATTAATTGCAGCAGTGGTCAAAAATGGATACGCCGTCGTTGATGGATTGGCAGCCATAAAATAGCCTGCCACGGCCGTCATGACCGTCTCAGGTAACTGCATGCCGCCGTCTTCAAAACTATAACGACCTGCGATAAATCCTGACTCACGGAATGCATCAAAAGCGACTTTTACATCGCTTATCATGCTGACTTTTTTGCCATCAAACTGTGGCTCGTTCTTATCTGCTATGTGGTTATGCGGCAAAAACAACTGGGTCGCAATTTTATTGGCCGTATCTAACACAGCATCAAACGTTTCGCGGCTATGCTCTGCAAACTTAGCATGCTCGGTTAAATTTTCAGTACCCAATACATCATATAATTGGAACGGTAATTCAAAGTCATTGATAAGCGTATCTGCTGCCATAGTATTCTCGTTAACTGATTAAATTTGGTTATCAATCGATATTAATCTAATTTAACGCCTTACCGTATTGTCATTTATGACATAATTATGGTCAAATACGACATAAATAGTACTTATATTTAGAAAATTCTGATAGAAAATTGATATTTTTAGTCAACGAAGTAAAAGGAAAATAGACACCTATGCCCTATTTCAAACCATTTAAAGTCATTGTTATTGGATTCGATGGTGTGCTCGGCAGTGCATTGACAGGTGCGTTAGATTTATTCTCATTCACTGGTGTCAGTTGGCAACGATTTTTAGATGAGCCAGTAGAGCCACGATTTAATGTGCAGATAGCAAGCGTTGGTGGCGTGGATATTAGATGTAGCAACCGCTTGATCATGCAAGCGCATTGCGATATTCAGGAAGTGGCGGAATGCGACTTGCTATTAATTCCGACTATTGGTGATTCAATCGATAAAGTATTGAGCCGAAATACAAAATTAATACCCCATTTAAAGCGGTTGGCAGACACTAAGTCAGATATAGCCAGCAACTGTAGCGGCGCTTTCTTTTTGGCAAAAGCAGGATTATTAGATAATAAAATCGCCACCACACACTGGGGTTACGCCAGTAAGTTTAAGGCGGATTTCCCACTCGTTGACTTACAAGAAAATCAGTTTGTCACTCATTCAAAGAGTAAATCAGACAGTCAGTCGGGTAATATATTTTGTGCAGCAGGTGGTAGTGCCTTTTATGACTTAGGATTGTTATTAATAGAGCGCTATTGCGGACGTGAGATTTCTACTCAAGTAGCCAAAACCCAGATTATCGATAGTAAACGAGGCAATCAAAACAGTTATACCAATGTGACGTTGCACAAACCGCATTCAGACCAATTGGTCAAGCAAGTACAAGAATTCATTGAGGAAAATTTTTATCAGACTATTCAGGTGAGCGGATTGGCTGCCATGGTCAATATCACGCCACGTACTTTAAACAGGCGCTTTCAGTCCTCTGTAGCCATGCGCCCGATTGAGTACATTCAAGCCGTCAGAATTGAGCAGGCAAAGCGCTTGCTTGAATTGGGAGATGTAACGATTAAATCGCTTGCCGAACAAGTGGGCTATGATGATACTTCTTCATTCACACGCCTCTTTAAGCGCGCAACAGAGCTGACACCAAAAGAATATCAAGATAAATTTTCGCGGTTAGCAATTTAGTCATGGCATGAATAATAGTTAGAGATTAGTGCTTAAGCAATCTGCCACAACCCTTCGACTTGGATAGCTTCTGTTTTAATGGTTGGATAATTGGTAAATGCCAACTGATAACTACCAACGGTATCGGCGCTAATTTGACAGGTCGCCCCGAGTGGAAAGCTGTGTTTTTGTCCAATATGACCAAAACGCATGCCACTATAAATGGGTAACCCTGTTAACTCATGCAGCTGACGAATGACTGTGGCAACATTATAACGTTTATCATAGCTGTCCTCACCTGCACCAGACAATGCCCCAAATACTATCGCCTGCTGCCCTTTGAACACACCTGCGAGATATAAATCATATAACATGCGCTCAATACGATACGCCTGCTCGCCGACATCTTCTAAGAATACAATACCGCCATCAATACGCGGTAAATAGTCGCTACCTGCCAGCGCTGACACCACGCTTAGATTACCACCCCAAATCGTACCAGTGATGGTTTTTGGCTCAGCACTGCTCAAAATACTGGGTAAGCTAGAACTGGTTAAAGAAGCGTCTGATATATCAATAGTTAGATTGGGATTGGTGAGCGCTTCAGCAAATTGTCGACAGCTGACCTCGTCAGGTTTGGTCTTGCCAAATTCACTATAGAGCATCGGTGCGGCAAGTGAACTCATATCACCCTTTGCCAATAGCGCACATTGGATAGCCGTCACATCACTAAAACCTGCGAGTATCGTGCCACGCTCCTTCATAATACGTCCTAACGTCGACCAGTCAACCATCGGTAACAAACGCATGGCACCATAGCCACCACGCACACCAAGCAGTAACTTGGGCGCTGCGATAGCACCCGTAGCGATATTCTGCAAGTCACTCGCTCGCTGCGAGTCTGTACCAGCAAACCGTAAATACTGCCGATTGGTAATCGTAGGATTATTGACTTTAAAACCTGCACACGCCACACGATCTAACGCCAATTGGGTGCGGTCGTCACTACCACCAACATTAGAGCTGGCAAAAAGTCGTGTTTCAATCGTAGGCGCAATACAGCTGGTCTGCGTTAATGACGCCTGTGACGTTTGTGGTAATGAACCATCATCCATCAGCGCAGATGGCAGATCGTCTTTAGTCAGTTGCGTGCTGCTTGGATCCATAGTATTAGAAGCCAGTGCTTGAGTGATACTGTGACTCGCTAAGAACCCTGCGCCTGCACTCATGCCAACTTGACGCAAAAACTGGCGGCGATTCAATCCAGATTTCGTTTCACTTACTATATGGCCATTTTTATTTTTTAATGACTGACTCTTGGCACCCATATCTCGCTACTACCTTATCGTTTTTATTTTAATATACTTTTGCATCATCTTTATTTTGCAGTCTACTTGCTCAAACCGCACAGCAGCATATTGTAGACGTTTTTTTGGCGATGATAGTTGCCCAACCCTTGCCCATATTTACTTTTTCGCTACCGTATTAGCTGAATATTAAACTCGCCACTACTACTCAATATTGGCACACACACCTTACTTTGTTATATAGTTAATCCTCTATAAAAGAGTGACAACGTTAACCTCGCTCGAAGTATCACAGTTACATCTTCACTTGGTTGTCTTGACTCTCTTTTAAACTGAATCAACTACAGTATGAAAATACTGACTATGCTCAAATAAGGATAATAATGGCTAATAAAGCAACCAATAAACAGAAAAAAGAATACATCTTAGATGCCGATCTTGAGTACCTCATTCACGAAGAAGACAAACTCCAAGAAAAGATAAAAGATAGCGGTCACCTTGAGCGCTTCGCTAAAGACTTAATGCTATTTATGAGTCTGCTTAAAGACTACTACAAAGGCAATTATCGCAAGGTTCCGTACAAAACCATTTCAGCAGGCGTGGTCGGTCTACTTTACACTCTCAATCCCATTGATATCATTCCAGACTTCATACCTTTCATCGGTCATATCGATGATGCGTTAGTGCTGGGCTTTTGCTTAAAGCTGATCGAAAAAGACCTAAAAAAATATCAGATTTGGAAAAACAGCCAGTCAGCTACTACTAAACAAGCGGAAGTAAAGAAACAAGCTTAACGCCCTACATCAAACATCATAAACAGTAAAAAGCCACGACTGACATATTGATTATCAGTCGTGGCTTTTTACTGTCAGTCATTTATGCTATCTCATTAGTCTGGCACTTCATAATTGGCTTTTTCAGGATTGAGACCGAACGAACAAACAAAGGTGGCAACCAAACTATTGATAATAATAAAAGGAAAATCTATGGCAGCATGTCCCAATGCATAACGACCAATCAGCCATGAGACAATCAGCATGATAATAAAAAATCCGCCCAGATACGCCAAGATGGCTGGATGCTTGAGATTATAAGGCTGCTCAGGTTCAGGCTTTTTATCGAGTATATATGCTCTTATTGCCCAACCAGCTGCATAAGAAAACCCGCCCAACACCACATAACTAAAAAAATTCATATTGCCTGACTCTGATCATATGGATGACCTAACTGTTTATAAAAAATGACTTGTTATCGCTTTTACCACAAGGCAATAAAGGAGCATTGATAGAAGAGCATTGATAGACTTGTCTAGCTGCTCTCATTGACATTATCAATAATAATATTGGCATGTGGATTGGCTAAGATATCCGTATTCACCTCATCACACTCCACACGATAGATAGTATTGGCTCCTCGATAAATATAGGACAAATACTCACTGTCTAGTAGCGGATCGATATTGGCATAAACAGGTTTGACATGAGCCAGCACTAATACTCTGTCAGGACGACCAAGGACAGCGTCGACATTATCAGGATCAATAGAGAAAAATTTCGGTATCTCGCTGTTTTCTATCAACTCTAACGGCTCTGCATCGTCCCAAACGCGCTTCGCATTTGCAGGCTCTTTCATTTGCATGACCCATGCGCCATCCTGTTGGCTAACTCTGATCTGTGCAGGCTCTTCACTACTAACCGTATAACACCCTTCAAACACAGAGAGATCTACTGGCGCTGCTACTTCCTTATCCAGTTGCGACCCACCATCATTACAAGCAGTCAAAAATAGCGCACTGCTCACAGCGATACCGACCGTTAGGTTTGTCAGACTTTTATAAAAAACGTTTGAGCGTAAGGACATAATAGGATTATCCTGCATTCATGCATTAGACTTTTATGAGAAAAACTACTGTTAAACAGTGATGGCGGATAGCTTGAATTGCTGTTGAAAACAGTTCAAGCGTCACGTAGCGAGGTCAATAAATAAATATTTATTCAGTCAAATAGCCGAGACCTTAACGCTAGCCAGCCTATTTTAACAGAAAATGGAAAGGTTACTATTATGATATGTGGTTTTGCGATTTTGTGCATTACGACTGCCCATCTTAATGATAGATTTGCTATACTCAATACCAGCATATGCAGTGATAGCCAGAACAAAACGGTAGCAAAATCTCTGTGCTTTGCACTCATCACTTATTAGGTTAATAATTTTTTATGTCAGACAATCGCACCTTAGTACCCTCATTCAATACCAGTAACGCGGTAAATCCATTAGCTGCCAAACCAAACACAACCGTTGCCTATACAGATGGTGCTTGCAAAGGCAATCCAGGTGCTGGTGGTTGGGGTGCACATCTTATTTTTAGTGATGGCAGCACACAAGATTTATATGGCGGCGATAAAGAGACAACCAATAATCGTATGGAGCTGATGGGTGCGATACAAGCCTTGAATCATAGCCCGCACGAGCACAACCTTGAGATTTGGACAGACTCCAGCTATGTCAAAAAAGGCATCACTGAATGGATTGAAGGCTGGAAAAAAAGAGGTTGGAAAACAGCAAGTAAAAAGCCAGTCGCCAACCAAGACCTCTGGCAGCAACTGGATAACCTATGCCAACAGCGAGAAGTTGACTGGCACTGGGTAAAAGGCCATGCTGGACATGCCGGTAATGAAAAAGCAGATGAACTGGCAAATCTAGGGGTTACGTCACGCAGTGCGAATATATCGGATATAGACTTGCAAGATACAGCTAAAAAAAAACTCAAATAATGACTGATAACACACAAAAACCGTCTAATGATGACTGGCTAAACTTCGACCCATTAGGTTTAGATATAATGGATGACGAAGACCTTATAGATGATGAGCTTATAGATGACGAGTTCGTAGATGAAGGGTATCTCGACGAAGAATCATTAGACAGTCACGGCGATAAAAATCATGATAATCATACGATTAACCAAGATGACAGTATAGACACGAATGACCATCATGATAATGCTAGCAAACCGATGAGTAATACAGATATGCCAGAAGCTCAAACGCCTATAACTGATACAACGATGAATAACATTACGCCAGATACAGACATGCGTATAGATGCTGATGCACCAAAATTCGATGGTGATACTAGCCGTGCCAATCCACATTTTAAGCCGCTGCTACCCAAACCAGTAAATCGCCACGAGTCTGATCGCCAGCTCATTATGGATACCGAGACCACAGGGCTTGATCCGCTAAAAGGCGATCGAATCATTGAGGTGGGTATCGTTGAAATGATTGGTCGTAAATTCACGGGCGAAAAACTACACGTTTATATCAACCCACAGCGCGGTATGGATGATGAAGTTATTCGCATTCATGGTATTTCTCCAGCCTTCTTAACAGACAAGCCTACTTTTGATCAAGTGGCTCAGTCACTATATGACTTTATGGACGGTGCCGAGATCATCGCTCACAATGCCTCGTTCGATATGAACTTCTTAAATATGGAGTTTGCAAAAGTCGGTATGACTGACTTTGCCGAACGAGTCCAAGTGACTGACTCCTTATTCATGGCAAAGCAGCAATATCCTGGACAGAAAAACACCCTAGATGCGCTTGTACGCCGTCTAAACGTTGGTAAGCAGGACCGTACTTTTCACGGGGCCTTACTGGATTCAGAGATTTTAGCAGAAGTTTATCTAGCGATGACGGGTGGACAGGTCACGCTCGCTATCGAAGAAGACACGCAAACAGACGGCGGACAGACAGCACATGCTAACCTTGCCAATCTAGCGTCTTTACTACTGGCATCACCCAGCGATGAAAATACCAATCAAAACTGGTATACATCGCTGTCAGAAGACTACCCTGCACTCAAAACCTATATGTAGTCGTCATTTAAATGACTTGCGATATCGACATTTGTACAATATAGTCTTGATTATTGTTATATAAAGCGTCAAAAAATTATTAATAAATGCTTTTTTAATCGTCATTCAAACCATTGCTATTCTCATCAGTACATTATGGAAACTCCTTATGGATCAGTCTGCGCAAATGAAATTAACCGCCCCAACACTTAGTGTCACTGATTTCAACCTACCGTCACTGCATCTATTGCATGATGAAATCATCGTAACCCTTAAAGACACTGAGATTCATCTAAGTGAATTTAATGATGATAGTAGTCAGGCACCTCTGTTATTAGACTCCATCATTGTGCTAAAGCAGCTGTCCTGTATCTTTGAGCTGATCTCTTTGGTTGGTGCAGAGGCACTGAATACCTCTATCGTCAACGGTTTACAGCGACTATATGATAATGGCGATAATAACGATACCGATCTGATTATGGATTTGTCAGAAGCCATCATGACACTAGAGCGCTACATAGAGTTTGTCCTCTTGACAGAGTCGGTCGAGCCGAGCTTGTTGCTGGATATCATTAATAAGCTCAATGCTCATGGGCAACAGACACCTATTACAGCAGACTACTTCTCTGCTTTTGGTAGCAGCAGTGTCGTTATCGCCAATCCTGAAAAAAACTTTCAGCCACTGAATGAGCTCAACCTAGACAGTGAGTTATTAACTTACGCTTATCGCAGTGGTCTTGGTGTCACATTGCTTAATCAAGATGGCAATATTGGTCCAGACGATCAGCAGAAACTTGATGGTATGAGTGCAGCTTGTGCCTTGATAGCGGCAAATACCAGCAGCCTGTTTTGGCAAGCAGCCAATGCAGCGGTTACTGATATCGCCACGATATTACCGCTGAACCTTAACCAAAAACACACTCTTATTTATTTAGAGCAGCAATTCCAGAGCTACTTACCGGTGATGGATACGCGCTTTGCTGATTTGGTCAGCTTTGCATGCCAGCGTGATAATGAAGCAGCACAACAGTTGCGTGAGCAGTATGCTCAAAATCAGTTAGAAGCGCCTCAGATTGAGCAAATGAAGCGCTTTTTGTTCGGTCCTAATCGTGAGCTAACCGATACGTTAAACAGTATCATTCAAACCCAAATCAATACCATTAAAGAAAATGTCGACAGCTATACCCGTGGCGATTCCATCAATCCTATCGATATGCAGACAGCACAGATTATTGAAGAGCTAACGACATTGAGCTCGGCGCTGTGCTTGCTTGGTCTATCAAATGCAGCTGATAGTCTCAGCACAGCAGCAGCAGCAGTGGACAAATGGCAAGCACCGTCGCCTGACGATTTTGATCATCTGCTACTGGCATTGATGCATGCTGAAAACGCTGCTATTGCGATGGCAGAAATGCATACGCCAGGGGCGATTTATTTGCCACTTAACAACCCTCATATCTCGTTGCATCAGCTCAATACGGCACACGATACATTGATACAAGAAAGTCGTAGCGCGATTGCCAGTGCTGAACAAGCCATCAATGATTATTTGGCTGAACCAGAGCGCGATATACTTAACATTCAGAACATCCCTGAAATGATGCGTCAAGTCTCAGGGGCGGTGCGCTTTTTACAACTTCCTACACCGGCAAGCATGCTCAGTCAGTTAGCAAATTATCTAGAGCAACGTATCGAAGGTGGACACCGTATCGAAGACAATACGCTAGCGTGTGTTGCAGATGTAATGATGGCAGTCGATCACCATTTGGATGGTTTTGAAAACAATCGTCCTGTTAGCAAGCAAGCACTTGATGTGGGTCAGCAAAGCTTGAGCCATCTACTCGCGGCTTAGCTTAGCCATTCAACTCTTTAATAATTAAATCGATACCTTTGTAGCCGCTTCTTTGCGGCTACAAATCCTCATTTATATCTCTCACTGTAAGCCAGTGTGTATCTATATGGATACGTACTGGTCTCGAACTGTTTGGAACTCTATATGACCAACGCTTTTGTATTTAATGATGATGCCATTTTATGCCGTCAGACCCCTAATGGTTGGTGGCCTTTACAGCTTCAATTACCACCATTCAACAATAAAAATGCAGCAGGCGATGACGACTATCAGCAAGCCTATCAAGTGGGGCGTGTAACCCTAGTCCCAAGCCTAGCACCAAGTCATTGGCAATCAGCAGATCATGCCAGTGGCTCTAAAGATATTCATGAAAATACTTATAAAAGCCCTCAAGAAAATACCAACAAAAGCGCCGAGAATTTAGTCCATTCCGAAATAGAGAATAAACATACCTTTACTGCACAAGCGGCCAGTGCGATTACTTATGATTATGCTGTGGCATATAATATTGCACTGCCTATTATCGATGAAAGCGATGAAAGTAGTGGTCACGCCTTTGTTCCTTATCGTCAGCTAATGACTCATCTGCCAGTTGCTTTATCAGATCAGATTAGCCAAGCGATACAGCTCTTAAGCTGGCAAGCAGATACACAGTTTTGTAGTCGCTGTGCTAGCCCTACTATACATGCTGACCAAGGTGAACGTGCCATGGTCTGCCCAGTATGTCGATTGCGCCAGTATCCTCGTGTGCAACCCTGTGTCATTACTGCCATTACCCGACCAAACCCAATGACAGGTGAAATGCAAATTTTGCTCGCGCATCATCACCGTCATGGTCAGCCAACTATGGCGCCTATGTATGGTTTGATTGCAGGCTTTGTGGAGGTTGGAGAAAGCCTTGAGCATGCAGTCGTACGCGAAGTCGCAGAAGAGGTAAATATTAGCGTATCAGATATTAGCTATGTGAGTAGCCAGCCATGGCCGTTTCCTTCTAACTTGATGCTGGGTTTTCGCGCCTCTTACGCCAGTGGTGATATCATCATTCAAGAAGAAGAGCTGGCACATGCTGACTTTTTTGATGTCTCTAACCTGCCTAGAATACCGCCAAAGGGCAGTATTGCTCATGAGCTCATTGCGCAAGTTATACGCGAACAAGGCATGCCAATTTAGTTTTTACTTTTTAACACTGACTATAGTCGAAGCCATTTGAAGTGGGTACAAATCAACTGAGCGAAAATATCTGTTGAGTATAAAACATACCCTGAGTATATTGAGCGCCGTTTACACCGCAACCATTTACAAGTGCTTTGACTGTATTTATTCTAATACTCTCCACAAAACTCACATTAGCAAAGAAAACGAGTGCGGGTACTATGCATTGTGCATTGTAGACCAGACGAGTTTGATATAGCTGATTGTGATTTTTGGGTTTGGTATAATGTCTGCACTTATCCCTGATAGCAAGGTCATTAATTCAATGCAAAGTAGCACCACTATCCGCTTAGTCAACTTACCCATATTGTTCGATACATTGAGCTTAGAAACACTACCTGCGGATATACAAGCACAAATCTCGCATATTGATGCCTGTCTACCACAAACACAATGTGGACTCTGCGAGCATCCAGATGGCTGTTTGCCGTATGCGGCCGCTATCGTGCTAGAGGGTGAATCGTATAATAAATGCGTGCCTGGTGGTCAACCCGTTACTGATGCAATCGCGCAAATTATCGATATCAATAGCCATGAAGCGATACTTAGCGCTGCGCCTTCTCAGTGGCCAATAGATGCTACCTCTGAACGCCCAACCGAGGTACGTGCTGTTATCCGTGAGGACGACTGTATCGGCTGTACGAAATGTATTCCTGCCTGCCCAGTGGATGCCATTGTCGGCACTGGCAAGCACATGCATACCATCTTTACTGACTTGTGCACAGGCTGCGAGCTATGTATCGCCCCTTGCCCAGTCGACTGCATCGATTTAGTCACTGTTGAACGTGACATCTCTGAGCCTGAACGAATAACAGAGCAAGAAGATTTAAGACAGCGATATCACACTCACTTAAGACGCGTCACCGAACAGCTTGCTGATAGTAGCAACAGTAGACCTGTGGTCAGTATGGTCGAAGCAAAGCTAAACAATGCCGCCAGTCAGTCTTTAGACATCAGCGAAGCGCAAGCCAAAAATACCATTGCAGCAGCCAAGATACGTAGCAAAATTAAAAAGCTAGAGAAACAGTTAAGCGTTCGTGCGAATGATCAAAAACAAGCCGATCTTGAAGCGCTACAAGCTGAACTGTCACAGCTTTAATGAGACCATAGACATTTCATGCAATGAGTAAGTGTACGAACACAACCAATACCACTCGGATAATTTGATAGCCAACAGTTTTAATAACTGACCGCCAAAATAGTAGTAAAGATACCATGAGTAAAACCGTTAAACACAAAACAGCCGATACGCCGCCATCAAGACGAATGCCCAATCGTGACGTGCGCCCATTTTTTGAGAAGCTGGCAGCGACCATTGACGAACCCGTCACCGAACTCAATTATGACAGTAACTTTGAGTTATTAATTGCGGTGATATTGTCCGCACAGGCAACGGACGTGAGTGTCAATATTGCTACCCAGCAGTTGTATCCGGTAGCGAACACGCCTGAAGCAATATTGGCGTTAGGTGAAGACGGTCTAAAATCTTATATCAAAAATATTGGCTTATATAATGCCAAAGCCAAAAACGTCATCAAAACGTGTAGTGATTTGATTGAGAAATTTAATAGCACCGTCCCTGATAATCGTAAAGATTTAGAATCACTAGCGGGCGTTGGGCGTAAAACCGCCAATGTAGTCTTAAATACTGCTTTTGGTCAACCAACCATGGCAGTCGATACTCATATTTTTCGGGTAGGAAATCGCACTGGTCTCGCCACTGGTAAAAACGTGCTAATCGTCGAAAATAAACTGGTTGAACGCATACCGGATGACTTCATAGTCGATGCCCATCATTATCTTATTTTACATGGGCGTTATACCTGTCAAGCGCGCACACCGAAATGTGGCGCTTGTCCGGTGTACGATGAATGTATGTTTAAGGATAAGGCCGCATTTTTAGAGTTATAAAGGTAAGTCTATAACGCTGTTTATCTTTTAACGAATGTCAGAGGTTTTTATGCATACGATTACCGCGCTAGTGTTCGATGATTTTGAAACCTTGGATTTATTCGGACCTATTGAGATGTTTGGGAGCTTACCTGAGTATTATCGTATTCAATTTACCTCGATAGCTGGTGGCATCATCCACAGTAAGCATGGCGTACCTATGCAAACAGTCGCTGTCAGCGAGTTAGCATATCAGACGGATATTGTTTTAGTACCGGGCGGGCTTGGTACGCGGCAGCTAGTCTACAACCACTCCTTTTTGCAAACGTTAACAACCCTCACTGATGAGGCTGATTGGGTACTTAGCGTCTGTACTGGTAGCGCCTTATTAGCGAAAAGCGGTGTATTAAACGGTAAGCGAGCCACCTCTAATAAAATGGCATGGCAATGGGTAATATCTCAATCTAATAAGGTCAATTGGGTCGCGCAAGCACGCTGGGTTGTTGATGGGAAATTCTATACTTCATCAGGTGTGAGCGCTGGTATGGATATGGCGCTTGGCTTTATCGCCGATAGACACGATATAGATACCGCACGTCAAATCGCTAACCATACCGAATATCGGTGGCAAGACAATAGTGGTATGGACGAATTTTACCGCCCTTAATCCATAACCAGTTACCTCACAACACCATCCATTGCTAGAGTTTTGCCTCGATACACGGTAAAATACGATAATTTTTTGATTCCTTTTCGTCTTTTCATTTAGATATATTTAATAATGACTGAGTTCGTAGACTACAGTCCCTGCAATTAAGCGACCCTTTTATGCGTGAATACAACTTATTTACCTCAGAATCTGTAAGCGAAGGTCATCCTGACAAAATGGCTGACCAAATCTCAGACGCCATCCTTGACGCTATTTTACGTGAAGATCTGCATGCACGTGTGGCATGCGAAACCTTAGTGAAAACTGGCGCTGTGATACTCGCAGGTGAAATCACCACGACAGCAAATATCGATTTAGAGCGTCTTGTGCGTGACACCGTAAATGGCATTGGCTATCACCATTCAGACCTAGGTTTTGATGGCGAAACTTGCGCAGTGATTAACATGCTCGGCAAACAATCTCCTGAGATTGCCCAAGGTGTCGATCGTAGCGACCCTGAAGAGCAAGGTGCAGGCGATCAAGGCTTGATGTTCGGATATGCCAGTAATGAAACCGAAGTATTGATGCCAGCTCCTATCGAATATGCTCATCGTTTGATGGAGCGTCAGTCTGAGCTACGCCGCGCAGGAGATCTGCCTTGGTTACGCCCAGATGCCAAAGCACAAGTTACGCTAAAATACGATGGTAATAAACCAGTAGCGATTGATGCAGTGGTATTATCAACGCAACATGATCCTAGTATTTCACAAGCCGATCTACAAGAAGCGGTGATGGAATCTATCATCAAGCAAGTACTACCTGCCGAGCTTTTACACGCCGGTACACGTTATCATATCAATCCAACTGGTAAATTTGTGATTGGCGGCCCTGTCGGTGATGCTGGGCTAACTGGTCGTAAAATTATTGTCGATACTTACGGCGGTATGGCTCGTCATGGCGGCGGTGCTTTCAGTGGTAAAGATCCTTCAAAAGTGGATCGCAGTGCAGCTTACGCGGTACGTTATGTGGCAAAAAACATCGTCGCAGCAGGCCTTGCTGATCGCTGTGAAGTACAAGTCAGCTATGCAATCGGTGTTGCTGAGCCGACCTCTATCTCTGTCAATACGTTTGGTACTAGCAAAATCAGTAACGATGAAATCATTCGTCTGATTCGTACGCATTTTGACTTGCGTCCTTATGGCATTACTCGCATGCTGAACTTATTACAGCCAATGTATCAGCAAACTGCTACCTTCGGTCATTTTGGTCGTCAAGGTTCAGAAACTGCCTTTACATGGGAAAAAACAGACAAAGCTGAAATCTTGAAAGCAGACGCTGGTTTATAAAACTATTGCTTTATCTTATTTACAAACCGTTTTTAGAAATTTAATTTACTGATACTTATTAGGAGCAGCTCATGTCTCAAGACACGACTCAAGGCAACGAAGTTGATACCAACGTTGAGATTACCCCTGAAATGCAGGCATTTTACCAACGTGCTGATGCCATCATTGGTATCGCAAATAGCCAGCTAGGTCCTGAAGCACATTCAGGACAAGTAGGCGCTTCTCTATTGTATGCAGCCGCCCGTTATAGCGCGTCAGTCGCTTCTATCGGCTTTGTTAAAGGCGATGATTTTGCCAAAGAAAAAGACGATATCGTTGAGTTTTATGTGAAGCAATATCGCCAAATGCTGAGCGACAATCTAACGGATTATGCGCAGAACTTTGATAAATATGTTCAGCTTAATCAAGATGACAAAGCAGCCAAATAGCACGGTGGCATTTCGCTAAATCTCACAAAGCTATAAAGGTCATTATAATAATAAATACTCAGCCCAAGCTTATCGTTAAGCTTGGGTTTTTTGTTAATCACGATTTAGTAGATGACAGCTCATAAATAGGCTACTATGAATGGAAACCATTTGATTCACAACATGGTTGAAGCTAGGCTATCCATAACAGGAATTTATTGAACTTTATTTTCTATAAGGACATATTATTATGAACCACTTACTCAAATCATGGCGTTCCTACGTGTCGTTGTTGGGCTTGTCCACAGCCATTGCGTTAACTGGCTGTAGTAACATCCAAGGTATTGATGCACCTGATATATCCCCTATTCATAGCACTGAGCATAACCAATCAGCATCTAACGATAATCCTTTTACCAAATGCCCGCTCCATAACTCTGAGCAAACAATGTGTACCTCGCAATATGACCCTGTTTGTGTCACAGTAAAGACTGAGTCAGGATTAGATTATCGTACTGCAGGCAACTCATGCTCAGCATGTGGCACGACTGCAGCAGTAGGCTATGTGAAAGGACAATGCTCATAACCTTGCATATAGTAAAATCCTCTATAAACTGGATACGGTTTCAGTCTCGCTTAGTTTACCGTTTATAGCATTTTCACTTGATTTCCTTGTATCCAAATTATATTGAACTGACTATAGTTGATTTAGATTAAAATAAAAAAAATAGCTGGATAATAT
>NZ_JBVFXW010000033.1:0-36283 GCF_055522395.1 Psychrobacter sp. TPE 89C | reverse complement strand
AGAAGGTAACCTTCAAGGGCGTTTATATAAACTTTCGTACTAGTCTGTACATATTCATCCCAGAATTTTTCATTCGCAAAGTCTAGTGTAAAAGCATCAAAATCTAAAATTTCAGTAAAACTATAATTTAAATGAGGTTTGAAACTCATCCATAAGTCTGACTCTCTATATTTAGAATCTATGAGGAAAAGCAAGGTGGATTTTTTAACTTCATCAAAATCAAGCATTCTTGATAGTAGTTCAATATTATCTTCCGAGTTGAAAAAAGACTGTATGGATTTTTCTATATAACTAATAATTACATTTCCATTCTTTAGTTCGTCCCTATTTAAATTTAAAAAATAAGAGGATTTTGAACTATATATGTCGACAACTAAGCCGAAATTATTAAGCTTGTTTATGTCATTAGATAGATATAAATCGTAAATATCTAGTTGCTTATGCTCAATATATTGACCTCTGTAAAATAAATTAAGTTTGCTTTTCGATATAAGTTTGTCATTGTAACTAGAGTCTATATTCATAAAGCCTATTGCATCTTGAAAAATTATTTTCAGACCCAAGTTATTCTTATCGTCCCAGTAAAACCCATCAGTTTTGATTTTTTTAGATAAAAATGAGTGCTTTTCTAAATTTAATAGGCTAAGTCGTTCAGAAAAATTGAATGAGATGATAGGGTTAGTTATTGTATTTGATATTTCCAACAATCTATATAGCGCAAGGTATGAAACGGGATTAGAGTAAGATAAATTACTAATTATTTTTTTGAAATCAATTTCATTGTTATAAGTATCTAGTTTTATTTCGCTACTTATGACTTCCTGAATAACTAATTTGGTTCCATATTTTTTTAAATTATCAACTTCTTCAATGAAACAGTAACCCGATTTTCCAGATAAAGGAGAATTCAACTCGATTTTTAAACTTTCGTGAGTCATTCGACTTTTTGTAAAAATAGTAATTTTTTGCTGCTCCGTTGGCAAGTCTTTCATTAGTAAAAATGCACTATGAAGACCAATACCAAACTCACCTGAAGGTCGCATCCACTCTGGCATCTGACGAATGATTTTTTGCTTTTCCTTATTATTTTTAGAGCCAGCAATTTTTTGCATATATTCAAGATCTGTGCGAGAGATACCAACACCATTATCTTCAATACTAAGCTCCCATAACGACGAATCTTCATTATCAGCGACTTTTTTACAATCTAAGGTAATAGGGTAATCTGCGAACAATTCACGAGTTTCTGAGTCATAAGGATTAGCATTTTTAGGTAATTTCTTAGTACTATGTTCTTGTCCATGCTCTAGCCAAACCCTGATCATTGTTGCATCAATGGCGTTTTGAATAAGCTCTCGATAGATGCTCATATCGTCTTTGTATAGATTATTACCTTGTAATAACTCAATAGCACTACGCTCGTCCAATGAGAACTTCATCGGTTTGTTGTTAAGTAGAATCTTTTTGTCTGTCATTTCTACATCAAGTTTATTAATGGTTGGTAGCAAACCAAAATCACGATGCGGTACGATATTTTTCCATTGCGACATTTGATTTTGAATTTCTTCTTTGATCCAATCAAACCAGTTGCGACATTCAATATATGCCATTTCTGTACTACAGACAGCCGTTATGCTTACTGTCTCGTTATCTAGCTGAAACTCACGAATGGCTTGGTGCTTATGTTTATGCGTTTCACTAAACGATGGCATATTGCCAACTTGTCTTGCCATGACAGGACAAAAACGATTGTCATCGATATCGAACAGGTCACCTAAGCGTAGTAGGCAAGCGATAAAACGAGGATGGCAGTTTTCTGTTCCCATGCCTGTTTGACGGAAAGGTAATGTTTTCATTACATAATCGTCAAAACCAAGACCATGCGCCCAGCATATTTGTCCCAGATAGCGATAGATACGTTTAGGGAGGAGTTCAGTGCGAGGTGAGGTAATCCCGAGCTTTTCAAAAGGATCTAAAACCACTGAGTTAGAGTTTTTGGCATGACCACGGCGGTACCATTCAGCGATCATCTGACGGTATTTTTCGACGCCTGTATGTGGGTCTGAATGATTGACAAGTGCTTTATTCCAACCGTCTTCATGCCACACTTTGGCAAACTCATGTAAGTCTTGCGTATTGTCGTTAGCTAGGCTTTCGACATACTCTTTAAAGTCATCTTCATCAAAAACTTTTTGAACTTCATCAGCACTAAATAACATACCAATATCATGCCAGTAAGCAGCTTCTAGAATTAACCATGTGTCTGTCGCTGTCAGCTTTTCAATGTTACTACCTAACAGGCGCTCGATATTGACGAGGATTTGCTGAGAGTGCGATTCGTTATGACTACTAAAGTGTGGATAATAACTACCCACATTTTCAAGCGACTTACCGACGAGCTTTTCATCAAATTCCCATTGAGACATCAATATTTTAGTATTGCTGTCTTCATCAGTCTTCTTTCTTAGATGTTTGATTAATCCTGCGCTCATGGTAAATGCCTTTTTATTTTTAAACTTAATCGTTTGATTTTATATACCTATCAACATAGGTTGATTCTACCGTAAACGCATGATTAGCGGATAAAAATATTTTCACCTAACTATTTATAGTTTATCTCTCTCATCACTTTTTAATATCCACAAAAAACGGCACTGAAATCAGCGCCGTTTTATAAGTCGTGACAATTTAAACCCTAACCACGACTCCTCAAATGCTGAATCGCCAAAATTAATCCCAGCTTAAAATTACCTTACCGCATTGCCCACTTTCCATGATATCAAAGCCTTCTTGAAAGTCATCAATGTGCATACGATGGGTAACGATAGGCGATAGATCAATACCGCTGATCAGCATTTGCTCCATCTGATACCACGTCTCCCACATCTCGCGCCCATAGATACCTTTTAGGGTTAACGCCTTAAAGATAATCTTGCTCCAATCCACCGTGGTGGTGTTAGGTAAAATACCCAAGAGCGCAATTTTAGAGCCGTTATACATATTGCTAATCATCGAATCAAAGGCCTGAGGCGAGCCTGACATCTCAAGCCCAATATCAAAGCCGTGCATTTTTAACTCAGCAATGGCGCCTTCGATGGTTTCACCTTTGGCGGGGTTTATGGTCATTGTCGCGCCCATTTTTTTGGCAAGCTCTAGGCGATAATCACTGATATCACTGACCACGATATTACGTGCCCCTGCGAAGCGGCAAATCGCTGTCGCCATAGAACCAATCAGTCCCGCACCTGTAATCAGCACATCCTCACCAAGGACAGGAAATGAAAGGGCAGTATGAGTAGCATTGCCAAAAGGGTCCATAATGGCTGCCATCTCATCGCTGATACGCTCATCGAGTTTGATGACATTATCGGCAGGTATCACCAAATATTCGGCAAACGCGCCATCGCGGTCGACGCCCACGCCGATGGTGTTTTCGCACACATGTAGCTTACCACGGCGGCAGTTACGGCAATGCCCGCAAGCGATATGGCCTTCGCCTGTAACTCGGTCACCCACTTCAAAATGCTTCACGCCATCGCCCATTTCACTAATGATACCGACGTATTCATGTCCGATGATCATCGGCGTCTTGATGGTTCTTTCTGACCACTCATCCCATTTGTAAATGTGTAAATCTGTACCACAAATGGCGGTTTTTTTAATTTTAATTTTAACGTCATTGATGCCAACCGTAGGTTCTGGCATATCTTGCATCCAGATGCCTTTTTTGGCATGGGCTTTAACCAGTGCTTTCATACTTTTCTCTTATTTAACGGTGTTGTACTTAATGGTTGAATCTAGCGAGTGAATACCGAACAAATACCGAACGACGCTTAATCAATCACTTTCATTTGCTTGGCTACTTTGATAAAGGCAGTGATACACTGGTCTAGCTGCTCGCGGGTATGGGCGGCAGAGAGCTGCACACGAATGCGAGCCTCGTCTTTGGGTACGACAGGGTAAAAGAAGCCAATCACATAAATGCCTTCTTCAAGCAGTGCATCTGCCATTTGCTGCGAGACATTGGCGTCATAGAGCATCACAGCACAAATGGCCGATTCGGTAGGCTTGATATCGAAGCCCGCGTTTTGCATTTGCTTCACAAAATAGGCGGTATTTTCATGCAATTGGTCTTGTAAGGTATTGTCTTGCGATAGCATTTCAAACGCTTTTACCCCAGCTGCAGCTACCATAGGAGGAATGGAGTTTGAAAACAGATATGGGCGTGAACGTTGACGCAGCATCTCAACGATTTCTTTTTTACCCGTGGTAAAGCCGCCAATAGCACCGCCAAACGCCTTGCCCAAGGTACCAGTGATCAGCTCAATATCACCACGTAAATCAAACAATTCAGTCACGCCGCCACCAGTGCGACCGACCACGCCTGCTGAATGTGACTCGTCAATCATTACCATGGCATCATATTTTTGTGCCAACGCATAAATCTCATCCATCGGCGCTACGTTACCATCCATTGAAAACACACCATCGGTGACAATCAAACGAAAACGCTGTGCTTGCGCCGCTTGCAATTGCGTTTCTAAATCTTGCATATCTGCATTGGCATAGCGATAACGCGCGGCTTTACACAGGCGCACACCGTCGATGATTGAGGCATGATTTAGCGAATCAGAAATAATGGCATCCTCAGCAGTTAGTAGTGGCTCAAAGGCACCACCATTGGCATCGAAACAGGCCGCATAAAGAATCGTATCTTCGGTATTAAAAAACTTAGAAATCGCTGCCTCTAATTGCTTATGCAAATCTTGCGTACCACAAATAAATCGCACCGATGACATGCCATAACCTGAGTTTTCGATGGCTTTGATCGCCGCCTTTTTAATCTCAGGATGGTCAGACAATCCAAGATAGTTATTGGCACAGAAGTTAAGCATCTCGCGGCCATCGGCGATCTTGATGAGCGCATCTTGCGGAGAGGTGATAACGCGCTCGTTTTTATACAGTCCTGCTGCGCGTATGTCGCTGATTTCTTGTTGTAGGTGTTTCTGAAAGTCTTGATACATAAAGATTCCTTTTTTTAATATTATTAGCGTTTTTATTGATAATGCAGATATTAGGACTGCTGATAGAACCAAACTGTAGTCATTTTAAAATAGAATTGATACGCCAATATTGCCGTGCTACTGGTATAAATTTTACTTGCTTGCTGTGTCTACGCTGACAGAGGCTGCATAAAATATATCCCAGCATCACCGCATTGAGTGTAAAGTGAATAGACTATTTGCTTATTAGTATGGACTACCCACAAATCGCCAAATACTGACGTACGACATTATCCATGCCTTGCTCTAGCGACTCAATTGTAAACGCATGACCAATCGACACCTCAGCGATATCACTCAGCGCGAGCAGATCAGCCAAATTATCCAAATTCAAATCATGACCCGCATTGACGCGGATACCGTTTTGATTGGCTAGGGTGATACAGTCGCTAAAGCGTTGCTTGACCTCATCGAAATCAATGTTGTCATCGCTCTTACCATTACTGTAAGCGCGCGCCCATTCTTCGGTATACATCTCGATCGTCTGTACATCGCTCTCGATGACCGCTTTGATTTGTTCGATATCAGGGTCGATGAATACCGCACAGCGCGTACCGAACGCTTCTAGCTCTTTGCTCAACGTTGATAAAAACTCGTGATGTTTGATGATATCAAAGCCATGATCAGAGGTCAGCTGGTCGTCACTGTCTGGCACGAGCGTACATTGATGCGGTTTTACCTCACGGATAATCTTTAAAAACTGCTCATTCGGATTACCTTCGATATTGAAATCAATCTCTGGATAATCCGCCAAAAACGTACTGATATCATAGACGTCTTGGTATCTGATATGACGCTCATCTGGTCTTGGGTGTACAGTAAAGCCTTTGACACCTAGATCAATCAGCTTTTTTACAAAGTGCAATAGGTTAGGGTAGTCAGTACCGCGAGAGTTACGGATTAAAGCCAATTTATTCAAATTTACGCTAAACAATGGGCTCATAGTATTTCCTTTTTCATTGTTGTTATGGATAGATTTTTGGTTGTTAATGGTTAATAAAAATCGTTGGTATCAGCATACTTCTTATTCAATGCCTTTAAAATAGCATAAGTCTCTAAATCTACTTCGCCCGTTGGATTCAGAGGTCGGAAGTGTAGCTGAAACGCATAGACGACATCGCGGCTGGCTTTGTCCCATTCGTCGCTACTGTTAATCTGATAGCCATAATCACGAAACTGCTGCTTGATCTCAGGTATCGTTGCCGCTGAAAATGCATCTATATCCATAAAAGCAAGCTTATCAGCATCATCATACCAAGCGCCGATACCATATTGCTGATACAGCTGTTGCCAAGGGAACTTGGCACCGGGGTCTATTTTGCGCGAGGGTGCCATATCAGAATGACCAATGATATTCTTTGGTGAGATGCCATATCTCGCCGTGATATCTTGCACCAGCTCTGCGACCTTTTTAATCTGTAACTCATTAAAAGCGACATAATGGTCATAAGGATGATACGCCAGCTTGCCGTCTTTTAGGGCATTTTGATACTCAGGCGCAATCCCTGCATTGACGGTTTCTATGCCGATAGAGGTATCATTTAATATCGTCCGTCCTGCAAAGCCGCCATCACCCGCATGCCAAGCGCGTTCATTTTCTGGTACTAAATTATAAATTTTATCATCGTCATTATCTAACACCAGATAGTGGGCGCTGACCTTGCCTGTGGTCAGTGTTTTGATAGATCGGTCATTATCTGAAACCGTATAGTGCAGCACAATGGTTTTGATGCGTTCGCTTTTGCCAGTGGCTTGATAGTTTTTACTATCTACGATGTAGCTTTTGGTGGTCGCTACTGGAGAGGTTGTGGTTACGCAGCCTGATAAAAATATCATGCCAAGAACAGTAGTAAGGTAGACGGTATTTTTTATCATATTATGTTTTGCTTAGAATAAATGATTTTATACATTTTAGTATTAGCCATTATGATAGCGAGAGTGTGACATTAAATCATAGTAGAGTTTTGAATCGATAATATCTGCTACAAAAAATCCGCTAGGACTATAATCCGAGCGGAAACCATGATAAATCATTTTAAGTAGTTTGAGTGATGTGCTAAATGAAAAAAGTAATCAATGCACGTCGGAGTATCTTCTTCTGAGAGTACCATCCGCACCTTGCGATCCATCTCTGCTATACCAAGCAAAGTTTGCCGTGTTGGCACCAGTCTTAGTAATGACTGTATCGCCATTGTCGACACATGGGCCATAGGTTATCTTTTCCCTGAAATCCATCTCATTGGCAGTGGCATTCAACAGCGTCAATACTCCGCCACATTGCAATGATGGATAGTCAATTTTATATTGGCCGCCGACTATTGCAAGCTTGATAGTCCAACTTTCCTCAATGTCGTATTGGTAACCTTGACCTTCCCATATACCTTGAAAGCTACTGGTAGCTGATGAGGCCTGTAGATTTGAGTTCGCCTTAACCTTAGCAGTGTCGGACATCGCGATTTGGCTACAAGCGCTTAATGCCAAGATGGGGATGGTCAGTAATAGTTTTCTATTAAACACTGATGGCTCCATAATAATGTTTGCGTTATATATAAATAATAATGAAACACCTAGCAGTTGTATATCAATAATATTTTGTCATCATTCATAAAATGAAAGCTTGGCCGTATTTATCAGGGTCAGGTTTTAAGTTTTTTGAACCTTCTTAGCCAAGACCTTTTTCCAACTCTCTTCCAAACACTCAATCGCGAGCCATGGCTCAATTACATCAGCATCGTATTTCTCTTTAGAATTGGCCAGTTGCCACAGTGTCTCAAGTGTTGCAAACGGATAAGGACGCTCGATTAAATAAACTGGCAAATCCGCATCAATTAGACCATCATGCACGACTTGAAAGTACCAGCCAGAGATGCCTTGCTTGCTTACCCATGCTGCGATATTTGGCACTTTGGTAAACTGTCCGATTTGGTCATTGATTTTGTAGCAGGGGCGTCGCGGTTGAACGATGCGTAGCTGGACAGTATCATCATTACTATTGTCTTGACCGTTCTCAAAATGTCCACCATATTGAAAAACGTCACCAATGCAAACCGTAGACTCAGTCATTTCCGGTAGACCGTTGACGGCTTCGGTCGTGAGGTTTTCACCCAATGTACCGACACGCACTTTTAGTCCAAACTCTGTATTGATTTTTTCATAAGTCGCAGGCGCCAGTTGATGCACGGCTTTTAGCGGGCCACCATGATGTTTGCGATCGGCTTGCTCATCAGTGATCAATCCCATGAAATTGACAGCAACAGGCACTTTGATAGGTGCTTTATCAATAGCGCTCATTTCTTCGCGTGCAAATGGCATAGACTTGCCAGCGCGGACGCAGGTTAAGTTGGCAATATGTAGTGGCAGGTCTTGGTTAAAGTCTGGCTTGCTTTGTGCCGTTGCTGGTAACGTAGATATCATCGGTTCTGTGCTCATAAGCCGCTCTGATGGTTGGTTGTTTTTTGAGGCAGTAATGCTGACTGGTTGCTAATATCTTAGCTTAATCTTGAACCATTTTCAGAATATTTATCAGTGCGTGTACTAGATATAGAACCGCTTGTTTTTACATAAAAAAAGACCAGAATAATCATCTGGTCTTTTTGGTGGTACTTTTTTCAATTTTGAACAAGTATCGTAATCAACACTCTTATTTGTTTTTGTTACGACGACCAGCAGTTTTCTTCTCACGTGGCACAGCGACCAGCTCAGCCAACTGCTCAGGTGATGACCATAGGCCTTCTAAGTCATAGAACTCACGAGCTTGTGGCGTCATCATATGGACGACAACAGCGCCCAAATCGATCAACGTCCAATCAGAGTCGATACCGCCTTCACGGCCAAGTGGCATAAAGCCAGCTTGCTTGGCTTCAGCGCCGACACTGTCAGCCATCGCGCGTACGTGGCGCTTAGACGTACCATCAGCGATGATGATGCGTTCTGTTACGTCAGTCAAATCTTCTACATTCATCACGGTGATGTTTTTTGCTTTCATGTCGTCTAGAGCAGTTTCAACAACGGCTAAGCATTCTTTTAAGCGTTCTTCGGTCATGGTGTTGGTCATAAATTTTGATCTCTTGAATCGTAAATATTAAAAATAAAAAGGTAAATCGTCAATTTGCATGCGTTGGCATTGTCGAATGAACTAGATGTCGCCCGTCACATATACAGACAGGATAGGCAAAGTGACAAAGATAAGGCGATTTTAACGGAATTGAGCAGCAGAATATAGCTGATGGGCGATAATATATTGATAAACAGCAGGATTTAGCCATTTAGCTAATGGATTAAGTTCAGTATTGCACATGATATCATTTATTGGTTGCAAAGATGCGATTTGCATTTCGGCAGTGTGCTTTATATTTAATATGTGAGGGATTTTCTGAAGTTTTTGACGTACTTGCGTGCTGGATACGGCTGTCACAGGGCGCGGATCTATATAAATGTGGCCTTGATAGTTATTTTTTAGAGCGCTTTTATTTACCAGTGCTTGAGCGTTGGGCATTATCAATTCATTCGGTGAGTCGATTACTAGACATTGCAGCTCCGCGGGTAGTTGTGACTGCAATTTGGTCACGTCTTGCGCTATGTGGTTTTCGTCTACTAAATTTTTCGTATTTTCGGTAAAACTGTTCTTTTTAACATTAACATTAACATCAACATCAACATCAGACAGGCTATCACGATTAAAAATCCACAGATTGACATAGTCAGTCAGTCCAAGCCCTTCTTTCCATTTGCTTAAACTCAGCGCACTGTCCATGCCAATGATGAATATCAAACGGTCATGCGGATAGTGCTGCCGTAACGCGCGCACGCTATCGATGGTATAGACAGGTGGTGCTTGCCAAAGCTCAAGCTCATCTATTTGTATCGGTGTATTGATTGTCGCCAGTTTCAACATAGCCAAACGATGCTTGGGATCGGTGCTTTGTTGTTTAAAAGGCGAGCGAGCATTGGGCAATAGTGACACATGCAACTCATGATTTAGCTGCTTCGCTAGCGGTAATAAATGCTGATAAACGTACATCGCTATTTGCAAATGACCTTTATGCACAGGATCAAATGAGCCACCAAGATAAGCACGGATGGCAGGCGCAGTATGTTGAGTCTGTTTATGGTTAGTCATATTAAGCATAAATTGTCGGTCATATTAGGTATAAATAACGAGGTCAAATGGCTGGCAAAAAAAATTACCGCGGGTTTAAAAGAGACAGTAGCGCTATTGTAGTGGGCAAGCAGGTATATGTCACTACAAGCGCTCAAAGATCAGAAAACTATAAGTTCTAAAAACTCATAAAATCGACTTAATAAAAAGCCGACTATCATAGTGACAGTCGGCTTAGTTGTATATTGCTAATCACCAAAATTTTAATCAGCAAATTTCTTATCAATAAACAGTGTGACGATTAAATCAAATCGCTATGTGCCTGAATAGCAGTCAGCGCGATGGTATAGACAATATCGTCAACCAATGCGCCACGTGACAAATCGTTCACTGGCTTATTCAAGCCTTGTAGCATCGGCCCAACACTGATGACGTTGGCACTACGTTGTACCGCTTTATACGTGGTGTTACCCGTGTTTAAATCTGGGAAGATAAAGACGTTGGCTTGTCCGGCAACGGGTGAATCAGGTGCTTTTTGTTTGCCCACACTCATGACCGATGCGGCGTCATACTGTAGTGGGCCATCAACGGCAAGCGTCGGCTCACGTTCACGAACGATTTGGGTCGCTCGGATGACTTTTTCGACATCCGCGCCCGTACCTGATGAGCCAGTAGAGTAGCTGATCATTGCCACTTTTGGTTCGATACCAAATGCTGCTGCAGACTGGGCAGATTGGATAGCGATTTCAGCAAGCTCTTCCGCCGTTGGGTCAGGGTTGATGGCGCAATCACCATACACCACGACTTGCTCGGGTAGCAGCATAAAGAAGATAGAAGATACCAATGAATACTGTGGTGCAGTCTTAATCAACTGGAATGCTGGGCGTACGGTGTTGGCAGTCGTGTGCACCGCACCTGAGACCAATCCATCCACTTCACCCATCTGTAGCATGATAGTACCTAAGAACACGGTATCTTCAAGCTGTTCAGCAGCGACCAATTCGGTTGTTTTGCCTTTACGACGTTCAACGACAGCAGCGATATATTTGCTCATATCAAGCGTGTCAGGATCCATAATCTCAATGCCTTCTGGCAAGATTAAATCGCGATTTTTGGCAACTTGTTCCACTTCGCTGCGTTTTGCGAGCAGTACGCAATCAGCGATACCGCGGCTTTGACAGATACAGGCAGCTTCTACCGTACGTGGCTCAGCACCTTCTGGTAATACGATGCGTTTTTTAGCGGCTTGTGCTTTTTTGACCACTTGATGACGGAAGGCGGCAGGCGATAGGCGCGGCTGATGGTCATGGCTAAAGTATTCTTTAATCCAGCTTAGATTTAAGTGCGCGGCCACATAGCGTGTGACTTCTTGTGCACGCTCAATATCATCGTTTGGAATCTCAGCACTCATGTGCATCAAGCTCTGTACGGTCTCAAAGCTATCTGTTTCAACACTCATGACAGGAATACCTGTTTTGAGTGCAGATTGCCATAGCTCAGCGACAGTTGCATTTGGTGAGACGCCACCAGTCAGTACTAGACCTGCTAACGGGATACCGTTAATACAGGCCAATGCGGCGGCGAGTAATAAGTCATCACGATCGCCAGGTACGACGATGAGCGTACCACGTTTGAACACTTCATCAACGCGTGCGACTGAGCGAGCTGTCAAACTAATATGATTGATACGGCGTGTCTTTGCTTCACCGACATTTAACCAAGTGGCATCCAGCTCTGCGGCGATATCCCACGTACGGGGTACTGACAATGAATCACTAAAAGGTACCACGCCGATTAGGCGGAATCGATCGGTATCAAAATGCGGTGACAGACGCTGCACTTCTTGCATAAAGCCAGCATCCAAGCTGACCATAGCTTCGCCCGGTGCTACTGGCTGAGTGTCAAAGGTATTTGGCACATCGTGCACACGCATCAAGATGCAGCCTAAAGTACGCTCATGCGCGATACCGCCAAATTCACGAGCATGCACATCGAGCTTATCGGCTAAATGGGCTGGGTTTTTGGTATCGACCGTACTAACAAAGATGATTTTGGCATCTAAAGCGTGGGCAATAGCACGGTTGATTTGTGATGCATAAGAGGCTTCAGTAGTGGGTACTAAACCTTCACAAATCACGACGTCTTGGTCATCACCGATGCTATGGAAGTTTTCGATCACTTCTTCCATCAATTCATCAAGATTGCCATCACCAATCATACGCTCAACGCGCTGACGGTTGATAGATTTAGGCGGTGTCAGACCGAATGCATGCATGGTTAATGCGCTTGAGCTGTCTAGGCTGTTTTGCTTATCGAGCGTATCATCTTGCAAAAATGGCTTCATAAAACCGGCTTTGACGCCGTTATAATCGAGCGCACGAATGAGACCTAGCGCTGCTGATGTCAGGCCGATACCGCGACTAATAGGTACAAGTAAAATGGTTTGCATAGCATATCCTACTATTTATTTTATTATATCCGTGAGAGAGGTGTTGCTGACTGGCTAAAATGATGGCTGCTGCTTTCGCTTGCAGTGATTGGTCAGTAGAGCCGTTACTTAAAGGCTTATGTCATATAAAAATATTTATACGACATAAGCCCCTAAATAAGCATCACTGTAATAGCCGAGCTATTTTCTATTTTAGACCTAATGCTTGGCGGGTTTCTTTAGCGATTTGGCATTCTTCATCAGTTGGGACAACCCATAGCTCGATGCTACTACCTTCATCTTGGAAGCTGCCTTCTGCACCGCCGACTAAATCATTATTCTTTTCAGCATCAAACTTGATACCGAAGTGGCGCATAACGTCTAAGATGCGAGCACGTGTGGTTGCTGAGTTTTCACCAATACCACCAGTAAAGACGATACCAGTAAAGTCAGGTAGCGCACAGCTTAGGCTGGCTAGGTATTTACCAACACGATAGCAGAACATTTCGATGGCGAGTTGAGCGTCTTTATGGCCTTCATTCGCTGCTTGCTCGATCGTACGCAAATCATTCGACAGACCTGAGATACCCAATAAGCCACTTTCACTATTAAGCATGGTATCGATTTCTTCTAGGCTCATACCCAGTTTACGCTTGAGATGAATGTGCAAGCTAGGATCGACGTCACCACTACGCGTACCCATCATCAAGCCTTCAAGCGGCGTCAGACCCATACTGGTATCCAAGCTTTCACCGTTATAGACGGCAGTCGCTGAGCAACCATTGCCTAGATGAGCGGTCAGCCAACCATGTGGACCTTTAGCATCTGTAATTTCGCTGGCACGCTCTGAGACATAAGCATGTGAGGTACCATGGAATCCGTAACGACGGATTTTTTCTTCTTCGTATAGTGCTTTTGGAATTGGATAGCGATAGGCAACTGGCGGCATCGTTTGGTGAAATGCAGTATCAAAAACGACCACTTGTGGGATGTCAGGATAAATGGCTTCAACCGCTTCAATACCCAAGGCGTTTGCAGGGTTGTGTAGAGGTGCTAGGATTTTTAAGCGTTTTACTTCATCAAGTACATGTTGGTCAACACGGACGGCTTTTGAGTACTCACGACCGCCGTGAACCACACGATGTCCTACAGCGACAAAATGATATTGCTCAAGTAGTGCTAGGATTTTTTGAAGCGCTAACTCATGACGACCACCAGGAATGGTAATCTCAAGTTTTTCGCCGTTTAAAGTAGTATGTTTAATACGAGCGGTATCAAGCCCCAAGTTTTCGGCAAGACCGGTAATACGAGTGGATTCGTCTTCGCTGATTAGCGCATATTTGATAGAAGATGAACCACAGTTGAGAACCAAAGTAGGGTTGATAAGTTTTGATCTGCCGGTATTACGATCATTAAAGATGGGGGTGCTATCGCTCATGCTCTATCCTTAGATTATGTTTTTTGACAAGGGGTGAATCATAGCGGATTAATTTCCGCCGAACAAACAAAAATCAGCAGACCTTTCATAAAAATGAAATAAGCGATATCACGCTTACAGATCTACCAATAAATCCCTACTCGTCACTTTGTTTGGTTGCTTCTAGCAATCCATCAAAGCGATATTTTCGGAGTATAATGTAACACAATTAGTATCTTATACCACAGTAACTATAAGGTTTAAGATTGAACATCGTCAAGCATTGTTACACCTGTGCACCGAATATAGCCATCAAATAGTAAGTGCTATAAAAGGCAAGATTGCCCGCAATAAAAATTGTAAGAAAGTTTTTCAAAATGTGTTTAGCCGTGTTTTGCACCATAAAACCGTGTTTCACACATAACAATTGCCATATAAATTATGTCGATTTCTCACAATTTACCAAATAATACGTATCAATTATTATCGCCATAAGACGTATTTATAAATCATAAAGTTAGCAAAATTATTGGTCAATCACCCTCAAGAGGCTTACTGCTTTACTGATACAATGCTATGCTTACATAGATTATAATATTTTGTATATTTCAGTCGTAAACGTCCTGTTTTCAATCATATTCACACTGCTGCAAGGTTATTTGCCCTATGCTTACTATACGCCGTGTTTCAAACACTGAGTGCAATTCTCATTTATCTATTAACGCCAGTCGCCGTGCTGTTTCTGCATTGATTATCGGTAGTGCGGTCATGTTAGGGTTAACGGGCTGCGGGCAAAAGGGCGACCTCTATCTAGCCGATTCCAACAGCTCAAAGGCGGCAGGGTCAGAGATGCTGTCTAATGCTGGAGAGTCAAACAATGCAGCATCGGTAAGTAATGATGAACAGAGCGCTCGCTATTTAGAGCAAGTATTATCAGACGTGAACGAAGATTCTAACGATTATTAATCGTTTAAGAGCATCAATAATTTCGAATAAATTTACCTGATTTGACGAGAGACATAACCACAATGACTACAGTAACGACCCAAACAGAACAAGGGCTATATATCAACCCTGAAGCCTTAACTGCTCATTTGCCTGCGCTGAATTATCGCAACGATGCTTTACATATGGAGCAGGTCAGTATAACTGAGTTGGTCGATTGCTATGATACGCCATGTTATGTCTATTCAAAGCAGGCGATATTGGATGTTTATCAGGCTTATACCGATAGCTTTGCCAGTCTAAAACATCAGGTTTGCTATGCCGTTAAAGCTAACTCTAATCTTGCGGTGCTCGGTGTTTTGGCTCAAGCAGGTGCAGGGTTTGATATTGTCTCACGTGGTGAGTTGATGCGAGTATTGGCGGCAGGTGGCGATGCTGCACGCGTTGTATTCTCAGGTGTTGGCAAAACTTATGGTGATATCGAGTATGCACTTACCCAAGGTATTGGCTGCTTTAACGTCGAGTCTATTAGCGAGCTGGCTTTAATCAATGAAGTGGCACAGCAACTCGATAAATCAGCACCGATATCTCTACGAGTCAATCCCAACGTCGATGCCAAAACTCATCCTTATATCTCAACCGGTTTAAAAGATAATAAGTTCGGTATCACGCACGAAGACGCTGTCGCTGTCTATGAGCAAGCTGCCGCGTTATCGCATATCGATATCGTCGGTATTGATTGTCATATTGGCTCGCAATTGACAGAAGTAGAGCCATTCGTTGCTGCATTAGACAAAGTAATTGAGTTGATACATACCCTTCGTGAAAAAGGTATTGAGCTGCGTCATATGGATTTGGGTGGTGGCTTAGGGGTGCGTTATATCGATGAGACACCTGTGTCTATGGACGAGTTTGCTGCTGCATTATTACCAAAACTAAGCGAGCTTGGATTAACGGTATTCTTTGAGCCGGGCCGCAGTATCGTTGCCAATGCTGGCGTACTATTAACACGTGTCGACGTGTTAAAGCCTACCGAACACAAAAACTTCGCTATCGTCGATGCTGCCATGAATGACTTGATTCGTCCTGCACTGTATCAAGCAGAAATGGCAGTGATTCCAAGCGTGTTACCGAGCAAAGGTATCGATACGGATGGTACGCAACCGTGGGATATCGTTGGTGCGATTTGTGAGACCGGAGATTTCTTAGCAAAAGGTCGCTTGTTAGCATTGGAAGCAGGAGATACATTGGCCATCACTGGTGCTGGCGCTTATGGCTTTACTATGAGTAGCAACTATAATTCGCGTCCACGTGCTAGCGAAGTGATGGTGTCTGATAACCATCATCAATTGATTCGTCCGCGCGAAACCATTGAATCATTATATGAAAATGAAACATTGTGGCAGGCGCAGTAAGGCTATTAAAGACGAGCCAGAACTATCGCCGTATTTAATGATTGAAGAGAACCCATTGTGATAATGACAATGGGTTTTTTTATGACTGGATTTTGAGGAAGGTGTTTTTTAATTAAAGCTGTCTCTTAATTGAAGGCATGCCTTTAGTAGAAAGCAACACCATTCACAAAAATTAGAGTAGCAAGGAAAATGAGTGCAAGTACTAATCACCGTAGAATAAACCAATTTGACATCGCTAATCATATTTTTTGGGATTGGTATTATTATGATTGTATCTGACAGCGTGCTAAGATAAGCCATACATAAAAATAGGATAGGATATCAAGGGTATGCTAATAGAATTTACTAAGATGCATGGTCTGGGCAATGATTTTATGGTCATCGATTTGGTGACTCAGCGCTTAGAATTAACCAAGGATTTGGTACAGTTATTGGGTGATCGTCATTTGGGTATCGGGTTTGACCAGTTGCTAGTGGTTGAGCCACCTATGCGTCCGGATGTCGACTTTAGCTATCGTATTTTTAATACCGATGGTACAGAAGTCGAGCAGTGTGGTAACGGTGCACGCTGTTTCGCTCGTTTTGTACAGGCACGCAAACTGTCATTTAAACAGCGTCTACGTGTTGAGACGGCGAGTGGGATTATTACTCTAACCACAGACCGCTATGGCTGGGTAGAAGTCGATATGGGCAAACCCAAATTTGAGCCGGACGAGATTCCATTTAGCCCAAGAGCGACTACTAAAATCCAAAACGCCTATCATTTAGATGTTAATGGAACACCGGTACAGCTTTATGTTGCCAATATGGGCAATCCACATGCAGTCATCAAAGTCGATAATGTGCTCGATGCTGAGGTTGAAACCTTGGGTAAAGCCATCGAATCGCATCCTGCGTTTCCAGATCGCGTCAATGTCGGCTTTATGCAGGTGATGAATCAACGTCATATTCGTCTAAGAGTATTTGAGCGCGGTGTCGGTGAGACTCAAGCCTGTGGTACGGGTGCATGTGCTGCAGTGGCGGTTGGCATACGTGAAGGCTGGTTGGATGAAGGCGAAGAAGTGCGCGCGCAGCTGTATGGCGGCAGTATGATTATTAAATGGCAGCCGGGTTATTCAGTCATGATGACAGGTCCAACGGCCTTTGTTTATGAAGGCGTGTTTAGCCCAGATGGACTAATGGCGCAAGCGGGTATCAAGCCTAATTCTGAAGGCTAAGCTCGGATGGCGAATGGATAAATGCTATGGTCATCTCTAATAGGGCTATGTCCAATAAAAAAAGTCAGATAGAGCCAGCATCGGGTTCAGAAGTACAATCAGCAGCTTGGCTGTCAGACACACTGGCAGCCACTATAGAGTCGGACACAGCGTTACGTGAGCTGCTAGCACCAGTGCATCGTTGGTTAAATACTTTATCGGTACGTAACCACTCGCCGCATACCCTAACGGCTTATTTTGCTGGTTTGAACCAACTGGCGCTATTTTTACGTGGTAAACGGCTGACATGGACGCGTTGTGATAAACGTCAATTAGCCCAGCATATCGGTCAGCGCATCGATGAAGACAAGCTTGCACTTGCTAGCGTCCAGCAAGAGCTGTCAGCGATTCGTCATTTTTATGGATGGCTCATTGAAGAAGGGCTAGCACGCATTAATCCTACTACTGGCTATCAGCTTAAGCGTAGTCCTAGACCATTACCGTCTATCGCAGATGTAGATTTGCTTACTCAATTGCTTGACCAAGAGATTCCTGATACGCCTGAGCAAGCGCGCTTATGGTTACGGGACAAAGCTATGTTTGAGTTGCTCTACAGTAGTGGCTTGCGTGTGGGTGAGCTGGTCGCGTTGGATATGGTGGATGTAGACCTAGCAGACTTACGTGTACGTGTAACGGGTAAAGGCAATAAAACACGTTTAGTACCGTTAGGGGTAAAAGCAGCAGAAGCGATTACGCGCTATCTACCGCATCGTAATCTGTGGGTAGAGCAAATGGATACGGCATTGTTTATCAGTGAGAAGTTGGGTACACGCTTATCAACACGGGCAGTGCAGCAACGTCTAAAAGTTGCTGCTACTCGTGCTGGTATCTCGCAAAATATGTATCCACATTTATTGAGGCATTGCTTTGCATCACACATGCTGTCAGGTAGCGGTGACTTGCGCGCCGTACAAGAAATGTTGGGTCATAGTGATATCAGTACCACGCAAATTTATACCCATGTCGATTTTGCCAAATTGACTCAAGTCTATGATCGTGCCCACCCGCGCGCAACTCATGCTCAACGCGACGATGACTCAAATCAGAAATAAGGTGTGTCGAATATTCAACACACCTTAATCATACTTTATGCTAAACGATGACAGTCAAAAATAGGCATTTTTTGGCGTCCTTGCTGTTGGGCTTGCTGATCTAATGATGCCAATACCATAGCGTAGTGCTTGCTGTCTTCTGGATCAGTGGCTTCATTCAATACACTATCATCGTAATGGTTGATAACTGTACCATCATAAGCGGTAATCGCCGTGTGTCCCCACGTCTGACGTATATCACCATTCTTGTAAGTATGATCGCCACCTTGTGCCGCCCCAATGACCATACACTGGCTGTCCAACGCACGTGCCTGTAGCAACAGCGACCAATGGGCTTGCCCTGTTAGATAGGTAAATGCTGACGGGGCACTTAATAGGTCTGCACCTGCTTGACGTAGACGCTGTGCCAATGCAGGGAAGCGCAAATCAAAGCAAACCATCATGCCCAATTGATAGACCGTATCATTTGCTTCGAGGGGAGCAACTACAGTTTGCGTTCCTGGCTCAAAAGTGGCTGCTTCATTATAGCTGCCGTGCTTATCCGCCACAGTCGCTGTGAACAGATGAATTTTGTCATAACGTGCCACTCGCGAGCCATCAGGTGCAAACAACTGACTGACTTGGCGTAGTCTGCCATCAGGGACCACAATGCCGTCAGGTCGATAAGGGCAGGGTAGCGAGCCTGCTAGTACGTAGACACCATAAGTACTGGCATAGTCTGCTATCGTCGCTGATAGATCGTCAAAGCGCTCTGCAGTAGCAAACTGCTCGCCCATGCTACAGCAGTTCTCTGGTAATACGACAAGCTGAGCCCCTTGCGCACTTGCATCAATAATCGCAGTTTTTATATCAGCTAAGTTTCGCTCAATATTCTGTTGGCTATTCATTTGAATGGCAGCAGTGGTCAATTGATTATTCTGTGTACTATTCATAGTTGCGGTCTCAGTTGTTTTTTAGGTTAATTCGATTTGGCTATTTTGCAGTCGCGTATCTCATGACTTTTCTTATAAGAATCATATGATGGTAAGCAAATTTTTGATATTAATTATTTAGCAGTTAATGCTGAAATGCTAATATTTATAGGCTTTAATGAGAAAAGCGTAACAACTGTATCTGGTCAGAGTGTAAATTATCATAGCAAAATTGCGTCAAAAAATGCTATCGTCATGTCCTAATAACGTTAAACCACTGGTTTGACCAAAAATATTTGTAGAATATTATCACTACCGGAGTGTAATAAGCCGCCCATGAGTATGTCGTTCGGATTGGCGACCACGCTAAGCACCTCACAGAAACTGACACCGCAGATGCAGCAAGCCATTAAATTGCTGCAGCTCTCTAGTCTTGAGCTCGCGCAAGAGGTTCAGATCAAGCTGGATAACAATCCACTGCTTGAACGTATCGAAGATGATGACGATGAATACGAGCATGGCGGCGACGATATCACAGACGAGCTGAGCGACTCACTCACATTGGATAGCTGGAATCAAAGTACTGGCACTGAGTCATTTACTGCCAAATCTGACAGCAACACGACTACCTCTGACTATGATAATGAACTTAGTGATAGCTTTGATAAATTGCAGCAAGCCAATATCGATGATGGTGCTATAGACAATCATACGATGGATAGTGACGACTATAGTAGCTTTGATAATAGTGCGGATAGCAGCAACTATGCATCGGCGGCTAGCAGTTCAGGAAGCAAAGGTGACGATGACTTTGATAGTTACCAAGGTGGCACCTCTGCCACTATTCAAGATCATGTACGTTGGCAGCTAAACTTTAAACATTTATCAGAAGCAGATATGTTGATCGCTACTTATCTGATGGACTCTATGGATGATATGGGTTTTGTTCGGCTTGATATCGATGAGTTGCTACAAAGCTTTGAGACCATGGCGAGTTTCTATCAATGGGATGAGTCTGTCGAGCAAGATGAGGTAATGGCTGTCTTACGTATTATTCAATCTTGCGATCCACTGGGTGTTGGGGCACGGAACCTCAGTGAATGTCTAGCGATTCAGCTGTCCAAACTTGATAGTAATACGGAGTCTCTAAAAGAAGCACAAGCACTTCTATCTGCCAGCGAATACTTAGTCAGCAATAATATCAAAGCACTGACCGAGCAGACAGGACTTGCAGCTGAGAAGATCACCCCTGCATTAAATCTACTACGCAGCTTAAACCCTTCACCAGGCTTATTATTCCATAGTAGTCAACCAGACTACGCACGGGAGCCAGACAGTTACGACATTCCTGATGTGCTGGTCACGCCTGTCCGTCGCCACAGTAGTAATACCACTGCAGGGACAGATGCGCAAGAGGATGGCTGGCAGGTACGGCTCAATCCTGACACGCTGCCGAAGCTAAGAGTCAATCAAGAGTATGCCAATTTAGTCAAACGGGGTGATGATAGCCCTGACAATCAATATCTGCGTGAAAACCTTACGGATGCGCGCTTGTTTATTCGTAGTATCGAAGAGCGTAATCAGAACCTATTAAAAGTCGCCACCAGTATCGTGCGTTATCAGCAAGAGTTCCTACAACATGGTGCGACTGCCATGCAACCACTTATCTTAAAGGTCATCGCAGAAGAAGTGGATTTGCATGAATCGACCGTTTCACGTCTGACCACCAGCAAAACCATTCTGACACCACAAGGACTGTTTTCGCTAAAGCATTTCTTTTCATCTCATGTTAGTAGTACAGATGGTGATGTCTCGTCAACCGCTATCAGTGCCATGATTAAGCAACTCATCGCCGATGAGAATCCGAAAAAGCCATTATCAGATAGTCGTATCAAAGACAGTTTGTTGGTTGAAGGCATTGATATTGCCAGAAGGACTGTAGCCAAATACCGCGAAGCAATGAATATTGGATCGTCTACCCAGCGCAAACAAAAATATTAAACGATGTAATTCAATAAGTTATAAGCACGCTTATATGTTGACCAATATATTTCAGACAGAATATAAAAAATAAAATTTTTTTATTATATAGAAACATGATAGAAACAACAGTTATTGTTACACTTAATTACAATTTAATGGCTTGCTACTATCCTAATTTCATGACAAATTAGAGTCATACCAACAACGCAATCTAAGTATCGATTTAGCATATTTACAATAGCAATCAGGAGATGATGAAAGGATATATCGGTATTTTACTGGATGTACTGGCTATAAAAGATAGTAGAGCGATTGTTGGTAAAGCAGGGTGATAAAAGCAGGAATGCTACCTCATCTGTTGACTGTAAGTACAAACAAAAGGACAATAATATGAATGTTTCTATCAGTGGTCACCATATCAGCGTTACTGAAGCTATGGACAAGGCAGTTCGTGAAAAGCTTGAGAAAGTAGAGCGTCACTTCGATCAGATACAAAGTATTAAAGTGATATTATCGTTAGACAACAGCGGTGCTAGTGATGGCGGTAAAAAAAGCCATAAAGCTGAAGCGATTATGCGAGTCTCAGGTCAAGAAATGTTTGTTCAAGCGTGTGAAGATGATATGTATAAAGCCATCAACGAAATGGCAGACAAACTTGATAGACAAGTGCGTAAATACAAAACCCGTCAAGAGCGTAAAAAAACTCAGGGTGCTGGACGTGATGAACGTTACGAAGACTTTTCAGTCGATGATGTAGCACCAGCCGTTTAATTCGATGAGGTTTGGTAGATATCGTATTTAATGAGTACTGGCTGACTAAATAATAATAAATGGTATAGATAGCCAATAGTATAGACAGCCATATGATTTATATTTGATTCTACTGCACTGAAATCAGAATACACAAAAAGGAAAAAGGCCTCAAACGTATCATGCGTTGAGGCCTTTTCTAGTACTAATATCAAGAAATAAGAGTATCAGTAAGTCTATTCATTAATCAAAACTACTGATAATCTTTTTGAAAGCTTGGTTATAAGCCAAATGAAACCAGGATTCTATTCAACAAACTAAGCATATTACACTCAGTCTATTTAACCTACGATAAGTAAAGTGCAGTGACTAGCCGCCACCAACGGCTTGTACTACTTCGATGTTCATGCCCTCAACGATACGTAGCTGACTCAACTCACTCTTTGGAATAAGCTCACCTTCGACTTCTACGGCATAACGGCCTTGGCTAAGTCCAAGCTCATTAATAACCAATTGTACCGTCTGATGAGTGGTCTGTAGATGTTTGCCATTGACACTGACGTTGCTCATTGTATGCTCCTGAATGATGTAAAATTCTTTTGGACAGCACAAGTATCAATCACACTACACCTGCTGCTGATTCTATTTTTGATTGTTTATCTTAAATGCTGATAGCGCCAGACACAACCAGCCTGCGATCATTAGCACACCACCGATAGGCGTAATCGCTCCAAACCAAAGTGGTGCGCCAAGTGTCATTGCATACAGACTACCGGCAAATATTATAATGCCAATCTGTAAAAGCCAAGCGGTCGTTTGAGTGATATATTTGAGGCGTATCAATAGTCCTACTAGCAGTAAGCCGAGCGCATGTACTAGCAAGTACAGTGTTGCCGTATGCCACCATTCGAGTTGCTGAGGGCTGGCTATATTTTTCAGACCGTGCGCACCGAATGCACCTAGCGCAACGGCGATAGCCATATTAATCGCCGCAATACCTATCCAATTTACCATGGTACACTCATATTATTTAAAAGCGGTCGCTACTAAAATATAACGGCTATTGAATATCATCCGGTAAAATGACACTATCGATAGTCATTGCATCACGGATTTTGTCCATGGCATTTTTTTCGATTTGGCGTACACGTTCTGCTGAGATAGAGTAGACGGCTGCTAACTCATGCAAGGTTGATTTTTGCTCAGAGAGCCAACGTTGCTCAACGATATCACGTGAGCGATCATCTAGTGTGCCCATTGCCGCTATTAATGCTGAAGAATTGTTTTCTTCCCAGTCTGCTTCTTCTAACTGCTCAGCAGGATCAATACCATCTTCTAAGAACAATTGCGGTGCATAGCGTCCATCGTCATCATCACTCGATTGCGCTTCAAACGAGGCATCATAGGACGTAAGTCGTGACTCCATCTCTAACACTTGCTTGCGCGTGACATTTAGGTCATTTGCAATCGCATCTGCTTCTTCTAGCGTCAGCTGATTGTTTGTCTTTTTGAGACTACGTAAATTAAAGAATAGTTTGCGGTGTGCTTTGGTGGTTGCTACCTTCACGATACGCCAGTTGCGAATGACAAACTCGTGAATCTCCGCTTTAATCCAATGCACTGCAAAGGATACCAAGCGTACGCCTTTGTTGGGATCAAAGCGTTTTACTGCTTTCATTAGTCCTAAATTACCTTCTTGGATTAAATCGGCTTGTGGCAGACCGTAGCCTGAGTAGCTGCGTGCAATGTGAATCACAAAACGCAGATGTGACATCACGAGTAGACGTGCCGCCTCAACATCACCTTCGTCATAATAGCGATGCGCCAGCTCTTGCTCTTGTACTGGCGTCAATATTGGAATTTGATGGACAGTATTGATATACGCACCCAGATTGACCCCGGGCGCTGATAGATGCGTTGGCATTGCTGGTACCAAATCACGAGTACTGGTATCACCTAGTGCATCCGCATCATAAGGTGGTCGCTGTGCCGCAGCTTTTAATGCTGCATCACGTGCTTCGTTTTTTACAGGTGCTGCATCGTCTTTTTTACTCGTTTTTGCAGCATCATTAGCAGTGTTAGCCATATTCTTGACCTTGATTAAATAGTGACGCAAATAGTAAGATAAAAATATTTATAGTTGTAATTGTAAAGGATAGCGACGCTTAGTTGCTATCAGTTTTGGTAATGATGAAGTGATATATTGTATCGAAACGCTGTGATGGTGTGCTATCAGTTGCCTGTTGACTGGTAACGCTATTGATGGTCAGTAGCAGTCGATTAGTCGTGCCCGTTTGCTTACTTTGTCGACAGAAAGCAGCGATATCTGCTTGTGAATTGGCATCAGTGGCGACCACATACAATGATTCACCAGCTGCGACATTGCGTAATGCCACTTTGGTTTTCAAAAGCGGCATTGGACAAGCAAGCCCACGTCCATCGACGAAACGTATAATATTGATAGAGGATTGCTTTGCATCTACTTCGTTATTTGAATCAATATCGTTCACCGACAGTAATGCCAGTAGGTTATTGATATTTTGTTGCTCAGTACCAGAAAATTTTTCTGATAAGTTTATGAAGTCAGGCGCATGGATGATGGTGGACTGGCTATCAACAGACATAAAACAACCCTTATAAATACCAATACTGTGGTTTGTACTACTATTTGTATTATCAATAGTTCGCTTTCAAGCATTGTTGATTTTAAAACTTTTTTATTGAATACCTTGTGCTTGATAGCGACGTAAACCTATTGTTGTAACTGCCATTATAGCAAATAGCTAGGGTGCAATTGAGTTGAATATAATCAACTCAACATTCGGTTCATTAGAATTACACAGTCATGTTGCGCAATAATGACACGCCCCTTAGTTATTGGTAGTCACATATATACTAGAATTGACCTTATATGTATAAGCTCGTATAGTCGAGAAGATGTTGTCATCACTTAACTGCATAGGATAAGCATTTGTATCACTCTAATAGACAATCGATGCTTGATAGCGCAGCCATGAATCACTCAAGTAAATATGTGGTCGCTACACCTTCGTTTGGGCGGGTGTCGCTGTTGTGCGAGCGAAAAAAGAGCGTTCTGTCTATAGCGGTATCGAGCATGTTTATATTAGGGGTTTCAACAGCATTATTGATGGCCACAACGGTTGCCAATAGCAGTGAGTGGAACAGTAGTAATAGCAGCAGCCAAACGTCACAATACAATTATAACTCATGGCAATCCACAAACTCCGAAGATTTAGACTTGCCTGACTTGAGAGGTCAAGGCTTGGGCTTCGCTGAGCAGTATCAAAATACGCTACTAGGCGAATGGTCACTACGAAATATCAATGGTGGCGTTAAGATGGAGCATGATCCTTGGATTCAAGAAACGCTCAAAGACATGACATGGCGTTTGAATGCTCAAGCACGGCAGCAAGCATTAATGGGCTTGGTGATTATTGATAATCCGAGTATCAATGCTTTTGCAGCACCAGGTGGTGTCATCGGTCTAAATACAGGCACTATATTGGCTGCCAGTAGTATGGACGAGCTTGCCAGTGTGGTAGCGCATGAAGTGGCACACATTAGCCAGCATCATTATGAAAGCGGTGTGGATGATCGAAAAAAAGCATTGCTCATGCAAGTAGGTGGCATGCTAGCAGCAATTGCTGCATCAGCAATCGATGGTGATGCGGCGACAGCCGTTTTGATGGGTAGTCAAACCGCTACGATGAACAGTAGCATGGCATTTAGCCGCAGTAATGAGCGAGAGGCTGATCGAATAGGGATGCAAATCATGACCCAAGCGGGTTATGACCCAAGAGCGATGCCACGGTTTTTTGCCACCATGAATCAACGAAGTCAGCTCAATAAAGTTGAAAACCAGTTTTTGCCAAGTTTTATTATGTCCCATCCATTGAGTAATGAGCGTTTGAGTGATTCACAAAGTCGCGCGCAGAGTTATCCTTCATTATCATTAAACCAGCAGCAACGTCATCAGGCATTGTTTGATTTGCTCTATTGGCGTGTGCAGATTACTGGTAAGCATGCTTCTGAGACCGTATTGACGACTGCTGCAAAGAATAGCGTCGGTGCCAAGTTGGCTTTGATGCACTGGTACAGTGAACAGCAACGTTTTACAAATGCTAACAAGCTACTGGCTGAAATCGATGCATTATCAGCGACACAGCGTCAAACACTAGAGCCTTTATTGTCGATTACTCACAGCTATATGCTAACGGAACAAGGTAAGTGGTCAGAAGCGGCACAAATTTTAGAAAGCCAGCAGCGCATCTATCCTGAGCGTCGTGATCTACGACTCTACTTAGCGGAATCACTCACCAATAGCAACCAGCCGACACAAGCACAAGCATTGCTCAAACCACTAACCGAGCAGCAGCCAAGCGATCGTTATGCTTGGCAGAGTCTACAATTGGCCAATGAAAATTTGGCAAAAACAACGACATCACCGCAGCTGGCCAATATTGCCACCATTAATGCGTTACGTTACCGTAGTCAAGATCAGCTATGGAGTAATCGCTACGAAAGTGCGCTCATATCGCTGACACAAGCCAAGCAACTGACAGAGCGATTACAGAGTACACCCCAAGCCAATAGCGCTCGGCCGCTATTAGCCAATATTAATGCAGAACTCAAAGCAGTAAAAACCGCCAAAGACTTTAAGCCTTAGGCGGTTATTTTTACAGACAGAGAGACAGACAGACCTACCAATCAATAGTAAGTGCTAGCCTTGTAGGGCGTCTTTTACCATCTTAGAGATGAGGGCTGGATCTGCACGGCCTGCAGTTTTGTTCTTTAGTACACCCATCACGCTACCCATATCACGCATAGACGTTGCACCTTGCTCAGCGATTTCAGCATTGACTAAAGCAGCAACTTCATCATCGTTCATTTGTTTGGGCATAAACCCATTGATGATATCAATCTCAAACTGCTCTTTGGTCGCTAAGTCATCACGATTGTTTTCTGTAAAAATAGTGAGTGATTCTTGGCGCTGTTTCAACTGCTTTTGTAATACGTCTAATACTTGTGCATCATCTAGCTCTATCCGGCGGTCAATCTCAATCTGCTTAATGACTGCTTGTACGTTACGCAATACTTTGACGCGCTCAAGCTCACGTGCTTTCATAGACACTTTGATGCTGTCTAATAAAGTCTGTTTAAGTTGACTCATTGTTATTATCCTTATTCGTTAAGAGTTATTTATTCAGATTTTGAGCAATAGTAATAAAAATTGTAGCATAAAAAACGCCACTGATATCAATGGATAACAGTGGCGTTAATGTAGCACTTGTACTTAACTAATCGTATTATGGATTAGTACATACGAGTAGTACGAATAGTTTCGCGTTGTAATTTCTTTTTATAACGCTTTACGGCAGCAGCTTTCTTACGCTTGCGTACTTGCGTTGGTTTTTCATAAAACTCACGCTTACGTACGTCTGACAATACACCAGCTTTTTCACATGAACGTTTGAAACGACGGATAGCGATATCTACTGGTTCGTTTTCTTTAACCTTAACTGCAGGCATGAAGACTCCTCGATTAGGATGAGATATAAAGGCATTAGTTTGGCTGTGTATTAGTATTTAGTCGTAATATCTCAAGATTACAGACATCAGCTCAAACTAGGATAATCTTGTACATGAGCACAAGGGCAGGTATCTTAATAAAAAATAGCAAGTAAGTCAATGAATTTGTTGTATTAATCCATATTTATCATTAAGTTGCAGGGTTTTTTGTTGATATAGAGTCAGTTTATTAGACAGCATTAATGGTTTTAGTTAAATAAGAGTGACTATATAAGTGTGCTACAGAACATCATTATAAATAAAAAACCCTACTGTCTATAACGGTTTAGGTGGAGTTTATGCTATGATAATTCCCATATTATAGTAAGCCTATGAACCGTTTTGTGTGTATTTTATTGAGGATGTTTGAATGAAAAAGACAGTATTAAATACAGCGTTAAGCAGTGCATTTATCGTCGCTTTTAGCTTTGGTGTTAGCGCTTGTGGCGGCGAAGAGCATGAAGAAGTAATGGCGGTAGATCGCGTTGAAGAAGCGGCTGCACTTGCGATTGAAAATGCACCGGAAGCTGAAGACATGAAGTTTCCAGAAACAGCAGCGATGCCTGCGGCTGATGCAGCTGCCACGGAAGCTGATGGCACGGCCACTGCTGAAGAAGGAACGGCTGATACTGCTATGGCAGAAACAGCGACTACAGCAGAAGCAGATAGCACCGATGCTGATGCAGCTACCACTGACAGCGCCGAACCTGAAGCTGCTGCCGCTGAATAAGTATTGATTCAATGGTCATTTGGGCTGCTAATATAGCCATTCCACTATAAAAGTATTACTGCGTTAACCTCGCTTGAAGTATTTAATATACATCTACACTTGGTTGCCTTGTACTACTTTTAAATTGCATCGACTATAGTGAGAAATAAGCTTTATCAGCAGCCACCAATATAAAATATAGTATAGAGGTGTGATCATGATGAATAAACGACAGCGCATAAACAAGTTTACCCTCTCTGTTATCGGTATTAGCGCATTATTAGCACTGAGTGCTTGTAGTGGTGATGATACGAGTACAGAAGAGGTATCTACTGCCAATGAATCTACCGATACTACTGTAGCGGTCGCTGACACACCAGTTTCTGAATCTGAAGTGACTGAGTCTGAAATTGCTACGCCTAAACCAGAGGTTGAATTAGAACCTGTTGAGGCGCCTGTTACTACGGAAGAGTCAGTAGCAGAAGTTGCTGCTGAGCCTGAAGTATTGGCCGCGGATGCAGGCGCTAAACTATATGAATCAAACTGTCAGGTTTGTCATGCTGCAGGTTTGCTCGATGCACCAAAATATGGTGATAAAGCCGCATGGGCAGCGCGCCTTACTAAAGGCAAAGATACACTGCACATGCACTCTGCTAAAGGCTTTAATAAAATGCCAGCGCAAGTCACTGATAAAGTAAGTGAAGCACAGGTTTATGCGGCTGTAGATTACATGATTGCAGCGGTTAGCTGATATTGGCCATTGAAATTTGCTAAACTGACCGTCATTGTGACTGACAATGGCGGTTTTTTTGTGCACGTTTTTTCGCACATAAGCTAAGGCGAAAAACGCTGCAAAAGATGACACGCAGACAAAAGTATAAAGGCAAACATATGAAAGTGTTGGGTTTAGAGACCTCTTGTGATGAGACTGGTCTAGCGATTTTTGATAGTGAGCAGATTTCGAGCGACAATCAAGGGCTGGTTGGTCAAGTACTGTATTCACAAATAGAGCTGCATGCTCTCTACGGTGGTGTGGTGCCTGAGCTCGCTAGTCGCGACCATATTCGAAAGCTCGTGCCTTTGCTCAATGAGCTGTTAGATCAGTGTGATATGAAAAAAAGCGAGATCGATGCGATTGCCTATACCAAAGGGCCTGGACTCATTGGTGCATTGATGACAGGTGCATTATTTGGGCGCAGCTTGGCTTATGGCTTAGATATCCCTGCGATTGGCATCCACCATATGGAAGGCCATTTGTTGGCACCGCTGATGGGTGCAAACCCTCCTGCATTTCCTTTTGTGTCATTGCTCGTTTCTGGTGGACATACTTTGCTCATTGCTGCACGTGGGGTTGGGCAGTATGAGATATTGGGTGAGTCGATAGACGATGCGGCGGGTGAGTGCTTTGATAAAGCCGCTAAGATGCTGGGCTTGCCATATCCTGGTGGTCCCAATATCGCTAAACTGGCTGAGACAGGCAATCAAAACGCGTATAGCTTGCCAAGACCGATGCTACATCGTGGTTTGGACTTTTCCTTTAGCGGTATGAAAACAGCCGTGCATAACCTTATCAAAGACACTCCACACTCAGGGGGTTCAGGAAATAGTGCCGAGAGTAATCCACAGGTGCGTGCTGATATTGCCGCTAGCTTTCAACATGCGGTGGTCGATACACTGGTCAAAAAATGCGTTAAAGCACTCAAGCAAGTAGATATGAGCCGCCTAGTGATTGCAGGCGGCGTCAGTGCCAATACCCATCTGCGCGAGACGTTAGAAGCTGAGCTGGCCAAAATAGATGCAACGGTGCACTATGCTCCGCCTGCATTGTGTACCGATAATGGGGCAATGATTGCTTATGCTGGCTATGAGCGCTTGCAAGCAGGGCAGTCAGATGATTTGGCTGTTAGCTGTGTCCCACGTTGGCCGATGACAGAATTGCCTGCGGTATAAAGGTGCTATTGATGGGGGCTTATGCCCATGTTTGTGCCCATGTTCATGCTCATGAACACTATCTGAAGTAAGGATTAGCTATGCAGTGGATTGCGATTGGTTTGGGCGCCGCATTTGGAGCATGTTTGCGAGGGTGGCTGGCGCGCTTTAATCCGCTGCATCATTGGATACCGCTTGGTACATTGGGCGCGAATGTCTTGGGTGGACTGCTGATAGGGTTAGCGCTAGTATGGTTCGGACGGATGGGTACAGGCTTATCTGACAACGTGAGACTGTTTGTCATTACTGGATTTTTGGGCGGACTGACGACCTTTAGTACTTTTAGCGCGGAGGTCTTTACCTTCATCAATGATGGCCGTTTGCTGGCAGGATTGGCGCTTATCGGTTTACATGTTGGGTTAACATTACTGGCAACCGCGCTAGGATTTTACTTCTTTAAGTTGGTCTTGTAGCCGTTGATAGATATTAATCGTTTAATGGTCTGTTATAAGTGGTTCCATGATAGCAGTCTATTTTAAGTGGTCTATTAATAGGTTTTTGAAGCCTTTTTGGTGGTTCCACTAGGGTATAGATTTAGTAGCAACTTGATGAACCTTTAAAGGCAGTTTCTACAAAATCTGTTCTAAGTCACTAGCACTGATAACTGTAGCAAATTCTTTATGTAAGCTTGCTAATGTAGTTTGGTGCATAATCTCAGCATCAAACTTAGTACCCTCAATTCCCATTCTATCAAAGGTAGCTGTTGCATCCGAAATTAGATAGGTCTCATAGCCATAGTTACCTGCCATTCGAGTAGTTGTAGAAATGCAGTGATTGGTTGTTAATCCAATTATTACTACCGTGGAAATGTTTTGTTCTTCCAATAATTGCTTTAGGTTCGTACCAATAAATGCGCTATTCACATGTTTTGTGACAATAGTTTCATCATCTTTTGGGATGGTATAGTTACTAAATGCAAAACCTGAGTGACTAGGGTGAAATCTAGAGTTTGGTTCTTGTGAACTATGTTGAATGTGAAAAATAGGTAAGTCATATTTTCGCCACGTACTTAGAATTTCTCCACACAATTTCTCAGCGTTCTTATTATTACGTCCCCCTCCCCAGTACAGCTCATCTTCAAAGCCTTTCTGTACATCAATAACTAATAGTGCTGGGTTTTTATTTTTTAAAGACATGTCCTTCCTCATAAATCGATTTATATTCTTTGTTTAAGAAAAATCTAATACAACGCCCGTTTCTGTAATACGTTCAATGCCTGTATAACGCACTAATCACGAATAGAACATGTAAGGCAGGTACACTATGAAGTACACCAAAACCATCTTAGTGAGTTAAAACGTTGATAGTATTAACCTACAGCCAAAGATTCAAGTCCTCACTAGGGAACCATCATTTACCATAATGCCCGTCATAACGTAAAAAAGCGGATGATATTTCATAATCAAAAACGTAGCAGACAGTTGAATATTAAACCGGCTTCACTATCCCTTCCAATAAATTCGCAAACCCTTGCATGTACGCTGTGTCTTGGCTTGAGTTACGCGTCGCTGCATACAGCTGACAATGCACACCTGCACCCAACTTCCGCGAGACGACCCAACCTTTTTTCTCATATTCCGCCACAACCCAATCAGGCAATGCAGCAACTCCGCGCTCACTAGCGACTAGCTGAATAAGCATCGCTGTCAGCTCTGTAGTACGAACATTCTCAAAGCTCACCTGTGCAGGCGTCATAAAGTTGGCGATAATATCGAGACGCTTGGCCTCTACTGGGTAAGCAATCAAGGTTTCTTCAGTCAAATCACTGGGTTCAATAAATTCTTGTGCTGCCAAATCATGCGTGGGCGACAGTACCAAGCGACTCTCATACTCAAACAATGGCTGATAGCTGATACCGTCTATCGGTAAATCACTGGTGGTAATCAATAAGTCAATATCACCTTCCATGAGTAGATGATGCGGCTCAGGTTCAAACCCTGTGGCAAAGTCTAGCTCGACATCTGACCACTCACGACGATAATGATTGAGTATCGGCATTAGCCAATCAAAACAACTGTGACACTCTGATGCTAGGCGTAGTCTGCCCGCTTGACCATGCGCTAGACGCTTAAGGTTGGATTTAGTGCGGGTGACTTGCGGCATGATGCTATCTGCCAACGCCAGTACTGTTTTACCAGCGGGGGTAAAGGTGAGCGGGCGCGTACGACGATTGACCAAGCTGATATCGTAGTAGTTCTCTAGCTCTTTCAATTGATGTGAGACCGCAGAAGCCGTGACATGCAGTTCATCAGCAGCAGCAGCGAGTGAACCATGCGCCCGTAGCGCGGTTAGGGTGTTGAGGTGACGGAGCTCTAGCATAAGGTAACCTAACCGCGAAGGTGAGAAAAATTCATTATAATAGATATAGCACTGACTTTCATTCAAAGCTTGCTATTAATAAGCAGTGTCAATAATAAGCAGTGCCAAACTAGCGATACCAGATTGGCAACAGCAAACTAGCGCCGGCGTAGTAGCAGCTGCGAGATGATAACCAATATTAAAGAAGCAGCCAGTAGCAATGTACCGATAGCGTTGACTTCTGGTTTGAGTCCTACTCGTACCATAGAATAAATTCGTAACGGTAAAATCTCATAGCTTGGACCAGTGACAAACGTTGAAACCACCACATCGTCTAGCGATAAGGTAAAGGCGAGCAACCAACCTGCCATGACAGCGGGCAATATAACTGGAATTAGTACCGTGCGCACCATGGTGGATTCGTTGGCACCCAAATCACGTGCCGCTTCCATCAATTTCTCATCTAAACTACTTAATCGTGCAAAGACAGTGATGACCACAAACGGTAGACAAAAGGTAATGTGTGCTAGTAACAGCGAGACAAATCCTAATTGCAGACCAATTAATAAGAATAGCGCTAGTAATGAGATGGCCAATACAATTTCAGGCGACATCATCAATACGAACAGAAGCCCATTTAGCAAACCTTTACCACGGAAATTATAACGGTGTAGTGCCAAAGCGGTGAGCGTACCTATCAATGTTGAAACGGTCGCAGCGACCAATCCTAATACGATAGAATGCCAAAATGCATCTAGCATTGCTTGGTTATTAAATAGTGATTCATACCATTTTAGGCTAAAGCCGCCCCAGTTATAGCCAATTTTTGATTTGTTAAATGACATCACTACTAACACAATGATGGGTAGGTATAGCAGGGCATAAATCAGACTGAGGTAGCCTTTGGCTGCGATACTGCCAATTTTCGTTGTACGCGAATGAGACATTAGGCTACCTCACTGAAATCAGTTTTGCCAATGCGTCGGCTACTGGCGCGATAAGCCAATAACAGCACGGCCATAGCGAGGGTCAATAATACGCTGGCCGCAGCGCCAAATGGCCAATCGCGCGCATCCAGAAACTGGTTTTTGATGATATTTCCGACCAATAGGTTGCGCGAACCACCCAAGATGTCGGCGACATAGAACATCCCCATCGCTGGCAGTAAGACTAAGAGCACTCCTGAGATGATGCCCGGTGTCGTCAATGGTAGTACGATATGCCAAAAAGTCTGTGTCTTGGATGCACCCAAATCTTGTGATGCCAAGAGCATGTCCTGACGCAAGTCAGTAAACACGGCATATAACGGCAATACCATAAATGGAAATAGTAAATACGTCAGACCAGCTATCACTGCACCTTGCGTATATAGGATATCGATAGGGGTATCGATAACACCTATCGCAAGCAGTGATTTATTGATTAAACCATTATTGGCAAACAGCAACTTGAGTGCATACGTACGCACCAGAGAGTTGGTCCAAAACGGTAGTATTAATAGCATCATCAGCAGTGGTTGCCAACGGGTTTTTGCTCTAGATATAAGCCATGCAAAAGGGTAGCCAAGTAATAAGCAAATGATAGTCGTGATGCCTGCCATCCATAACGAATGGATAAATACGCCAAAATAGAGCGGATCAATCATGCGTGCATAGCTATCGATGCTGACGGGTAAGCTGATAAAAGCACTGCTATCGCGGGTCAAAAAACTGACCGCGATGACCAAGATATTTGGCAGTAGCGCGAATATCAGTAACCAACCCCAAATGAGCCATAGCGTTGCGGTGCGAAAAGGACTTTTGCTGCCTAAGCTGTGACCTGCCATTAACTGACATCCTTTTGTACGCTTGTATGGTCTCCACCTTTATTTGGCTCAGTAGAGTCTTCTGGCAATACCCATTCCCAGCCGTCTACCCATGAGACTTTGACAGCCTCATTCAGCTTATAATCAAAACTTGGGTCATCTTCGTCAAAAAATTCAGAGGCTTTAATAATATGGCCGTTTGCTAACTCAATAATCGAGTCGAGCGTGCTGCCTTTATAGTTACTTTCAATCACTCGGCCAAACAGTCCAACATGCTCATCATCTTGTGGATCGTAAACTCTTAAGTCTTCTGGGCGCAGGAGTAAGTTTACGATGTCGCCGACTTGAACATCATTGGCAAAATTAGGCCGACGTAAATTACGCAAACTGGTCGGGCCGTCTTGAGCTTGTGCCTCGCAAACTTCTACCTCGATACGTCCGTTGGTGACTTTACCATCACGATCTGGCTGATTGGGATAGACACCTTTTACTTCTGCTTTAAATAGATTGGTCTCACCGATGAACTTGGCTGTGAACAAGTTGGTAGGCGTTTCATAAATCTCGATAGGCGTGCCGATTTGCTGAAAGGTGCCGTCTTTCATCACTGCGATACGATCTGACATCGATAGCGCTTCTTCTTGATCGTGGGTGACAAAGACAAAAGTGATACCCAGCTCACGTTGTAGCCGCTTAAGCTCAGATTGCATCTGCAGACGCAGTTTGTGATCGAGCGCGGATAATGGCTCATCGAGTAACAGCAGTTTAGGACGATTAATCACGGCGCGTGCAATGGCAACACGCTGCTGTTGACCACCCGATAAATCTTGTGGTTTACGGTTGGCTAAATGCTCTAGCTGTACCATCGCGAGCATTTCGCGTACACGTGTCTTAATCTCATCTTTCGGTACTTTTTTGAGCTTAAGACCATAAGCCACGTTTTGGGCGACGGTCATATGAGGAAACAATGCATACTGCTGAAATACCGTATTGACCGGACGCTTATCCGCAGGCAACCCTGCCATCTGCACGCCATCTAAATGAATGGCACCAGCGTTTGGCTGCTCAAAGCCTGCAATCAAGCGTAGCAAGGTTGTCTTACCGCAGCCTGAAGGGCCAAGCAGTGTCAAAAATTCACCATGCTGAATGTCGAGGTTGATGTCTTTTAATACTTCAGTTTGATCGTAGGTTTTTTTTAGACCAGTCAGTTGCAGCAGCACCTTGTCATCATGAGGTGATGCAGAGGTTTTGTGCGTATTGGGCAGCGGGATGGTCATAATATTTTTCCTAAGCATCTAACATCGCAGTATGGCCATTCATTTAGGATACTGTGGTCAAAGTCATTTGGTGTGGGTGTAAGCTATGGGGATAGACTTAGTCTGGTTGCCACGTATTATAACAAACCCTTGATATAAATTAGTGCAAGTTCGTCATAAGTTACGTGAGTGACACAGTGGTGATATCGAGGAACTTTTATTTCTAGCTTCTAGCTTCTAGCTTCTAGCTTCTAGCTTCTAGCTTCTAGCTTCTAGCTTCTAGCTTCTAGCTTCTAGCTTCTAGCTTCTAGCTTCTAGCTTCT
>NZ_JBVFXW010000032.1:0-39320 GCF_055522395.1 Psychrobacter sp. TPE 89C | reverse complement strand
AAACACTTATAGTATTGGACAACAGCGTAAACGAGTATAAAAGCCTATTAGTGACGGTCATACTCAGACAACTGACTCCATAGCGCTACTGCCTGCTGCATCATCGTCACATTATGCGTGCGAATGATACTTGCCCCTTGTTGTAGCGCAAAAATACCTGCTGCCACTCCTGCTGCATCACGCTCTGTTGCTTGAATATTAGCCACTGCTTCAACCCCACTTTTGCTCAACACCTCTGCTAAAAATCGCTTACGTGAAATGCCAAACATCATTGGCAATCCCAGTGTCTGCAACCGCTGAAGCTGGCTTAATAGTGCGCAGTGGTGCTCGTAGTTTTTTGCAAATCCAAAGCCTGGATCAATAATTATTTTTTCACGTTTGACACCGATACTGATTACCTCGTCAATACAGGCTACTAGCTCGGTACTCACATCATCTATTACATTATCATACTGTGCCAAGCCGTTCATCGTCGTCGGCTCACCGCGCATATGCATTAGCATGACTGGTATATCAAGCTTGACTGCCATTGTAGCCGCATCAACACGCTTTAGAGCCCGTACGTCATTCCATATGTCAGCACCGGCTTCAAATGCGGCTTCCATAACTGCTGGATTACTAGTATCGATAGACAGCCAAATATCATTTCCAAAAGATTGTCTAATGGCTTGAACAACAGGTACGACGCGATACATCTCATCACTCGTAGCGACAGCATCCGCATTTGGGCGAGTGGATTCACCACCGATATCAATAATAGTCGCACCTTCATTGATCATTTTCTGGCAATGCTGAATGGCTTTATCCACCGCATTGAACTGCCCACCATCTGAGAATGAATCTGGTGTGACATTAAGTATACCCATAATATGAGGTATTGATAAATCTAAAGTTTTATCACGACTAGATATCTTGTAGTCAGGTAAGGCTTGGAATAATGACATAACCCTTTTATCTCTCATAAGAACAATTTTAATTATTACTGCCTATGCTCATGATACCAGTAAATCTTACTCGGCCCTAAATCCTTCATAAAACAATGACAATAAAAAAGCCCTTTATATAAAGGGCTTTCTTATTGAGAGTTTATAAACTAAACGCTACATCGCTGGTAATGGTGGCGGTGTTGTGCCCGTTGTTTTGATGTCATTCTTTGACAGATTGACTTCGTTATGCTGATAGACTCTCGGTGGACGCGGCGCTTCACCTGCTAGAATATCTTGCAGTTGGTCACGATCGATGGTTTCCCAGTTCATGAGAGCCTCAACCATCGCATGCATTTTGTCTTGATTGGCTTCAATCAATTCACGAGCGATATCATACTGCTCTTCTAGCATACGGCGTACTTCTTCATCAACCTTTTGCTGAGTGGCTTCAGAGATCGTACGACCCCCACCGCCGAAATAGCCTTGTGAGTTGTCATCATCTTCGTACACCATGATACCAAGTGCATCAGACATACCATACTTCGTCACCATCGCACGTGCCATTTTGGTGGCGCGCTCAAAGTCGTTCGAAGCACCTGTCGACATTTGATTGATAAACACTTCTTCAGCAATACGACCACCGAACAAAATAGCAATATCACTCAACATCTTCGATTTATACATACTGGTCTGATCGTGCTCAGGCAACTGCCAAGTCACACCAAGGGCAAAACCACGAGGCATAATAGTGACTTTATGCACAGGATCTGTACCCGGTAATAGTTCAGCTACTAACGCATGACCTGCTTCATGATACGCAGTCGCACGGCGCTCTTCTTCGCGTATCACCATGGACTTGCGTTCTGGACCCATATATAACTTGTCTTTAGCATCTTCAAAGTCATTCATATCGACACTGGTCTTGTTACGACGTGCTGCAAATAATGCGGCTTCGTTTACAAGGTTGGCAAGCTGTGCACCACTGAATCCAGGTGTACCACGAGCAAGAGAACTTGCGTCTACACTAATCGTGTTTGGCAATTTCTTCAAATGAACTTTTAAGATTTGCTCACGGCCTTTGATATCTGGCAAGCCTACTTGTACTTGACGGTCAAAACGACCCGGACGCAATAATGCTTTATCAAGCACGTCAGCACGGTTGGTCGCAGCAATAACGATAACGCCTTCATTACCTTCAAAGCCATCCATCTCAACCAGTAACTGATTCAGTGTCTGTTCGCGCTCATCATTACCGCCGCCCATCCCAGAGCCACGATGACGACCGACTGCATCAATCTCATCAATAAAAATGATACAAGGCGCGCTTTTCTTTGCTTGTTCGAACATGTCACGTACACGTGATGCACCGACACCGACGAACATCTCAACGAAATCAGAACCTGAGATAGAGAAGAACGGCACTTTAGCTTCACCAGCAATGGCTCTTGCTAGTAGCGTCTTACCAGTACCCGGAGGGCCTACCATCAAGATACCACGTGGAATGGTCGCGCCTAGCTTCGTGAATTTATCTGGAGCACGTAAAAACTCAACCACTTCTACGACTTCTTCTTTGGCTTCTTCACAACCTGCCACGTCTTCAAAGTTGACGTTGATTTGGTCTTCGGTCAGCATTTTAGCTTTTGATTTACCAAAGCTCATTGGGCCGCCGCCTTTTCCGCCTGCGCCGCCTTGCATATTACGCATGAAGAATAAGAACAGACCAATAATCAATAGAATTGGGAAGCTGGCGATCAATAATTGCATCAATACGCTTTGGCGCTTTGGTGCAGTTCCTTGAACTTCGACTTGGTTTTCACGTAGCAGTGGCATCAGCTCGTCATCTGATACAGCAGGTCTAATGGTCTCAAAAGCTGAGCCATTTTTCTTCTCGCCGGTGATTTCTTCGCCGTCAATTTCAACACTGGCTACTTGGTTTTCTGACACAGCGGTCACAAACTCAGAGTAGTTGAGGCTATCCGGCTCAGATGATTGATCGAAGCCGCTAAACACCAGTACTAAAACGCCGATTACCACCAGCCACAATAAGGTATTTTTTACCATGTCGCTCACTAGTTATTCCCATCCCTTACTTATTGGTGTGTCTATTAAACACGTGACGTCTATAAACGTATCGCTCATTTTTCATAAACCTATCAATGTCAGAGTTTTCTGATCGGGGCTTATACATGTCAAATGTCTTATAAAACAGGTTTAACAAGTTATAAATATCAATGATATATGAATCTATCGCAGATGAGCTTATCAAGCGCTTATTGTCAGACGACTTTGCCTAAAACAAAGTTAATATACCATGATATGTGGTACTAACCTGCATAATTCAAGCAGGTATCGCTATTATTCAATCAACGATTGTAACGATTTTAATATTCTAATAGATATACTTAATGGTGACACAATATCCCGCTTACAATGGCAATAACTCATCAAAGTTAAAACTATTTAATCGCTATCCAAAACATCTCTTTTGAACGCGGCCTAGAAGCACCTGGTTTGATACTACGGATTTTACTAAAATCCTGCTGCATCTGCTTGCGTAATTCTTGTGTTCCTTCACCTTGAAACACTTTCATAATGAGCGCGCCACCTTCTGGTAAGGTTGCCAAAGCAAAATCCACGGCCAATTCACATAAGTACATCATACGTGGCTGATCAATCGCGCTATTACCTGCCGTATTGGGCGCCATATCAGACAACACCACATCTACTTGCCTGTCACCAACTTCTGCCATGATACTATCAAACACTTCTGCTTCACGAAAGTCGCCTTGGATAAAAGTAACATCAGGCAAAGTATCCATCGCTAAAATATCGGAGGCAATCAAGATGCCTTGCTCGCCTACCAATTGACCAGCCACTTGTGACCAACTACCAGGAGCACTACCCAAATCTACGACCGTCATGCCTTTCTTAATCAGGCTGGTTTTTTCATTGATTTCTAATAATTTATAGGCAGCACGGGCACGATAGCCATCTTTATGAGCCTTTTGCACATAATGATCGTCAATGTGCTCTTTCATCCAAGCGCTACTACTCTTTGACAATTTTTTATTTTCGATACGCGTGGCCAAAATACCTGCTCCTATTGCTTTGCAAAACACTAATACATACTGATGAAATAGCCACTACATTTATAAAATGCTTTAAAGATGGACTCAATGAGACCATTGATTTGTTCTCTTGTCTTAAACTGAACAAATTCTATTGGTTAAAACACTGTTTTATAAGACAGTAGCGTTTATAATGTGGCTAAACATTCAGTTTAACATTTTCATCACGTAAAATCGTGCAAAATCCTGCTGATCTCATGCAAGTTGACCACAGATTATCTATAATGGTCATCAACTGCTCTCAATAGCATTGTCATTTATTTTTATCAACACTTAGGAATTCTATGGAACTCGATAACGCTACAATCAAACGCCTAAGAGGCATTGGTCACGAACTGAAACCGATTGTCATGATTGGCAACAAAGGTATTACCCCAACCATCATTGAAGAAATTAATCGTGCTCTAACAGATCATGAACTTATTAAAGTAAAACTGCCTTCAGGCACTAAGCAAGAACGTGATGTCATTGGCGCTGAGCTTGCCACTGCTGCTAAAGCATCTTTGGTACATTCAATTGGTCGTATGGCTCTATTACTACGCAAAAACCCGAATGCCAACCCAAAACTGTCTAACTTAGCACGTCACGCACAGTAATGCGTGATGGCACATTTAGTTTAAGAAATATCATACCGTAAAATCTTATATCATAGCCGAACCCTTACGGTAAAATATAAAAGCCGCGATGCAACTTGCTCGCGGCTTTTATATTGTCTACTCTCATCGATTTGCCTGTTTTATAATGCTAAATCACACAATCGACATAGCTTTCTCGTTATAGTCAATCCTTTATAAAATAGTGAGACAGCGTTAACCTCGCTTGAAGTATCACAATACATCTGCATTCGGTTACCTTGACTCTCTTTGAAATTGAATCAACTATATTATTTTTGAGTTTTATAAAATGATGAATCAAACCTTTGACCTTTACATCGCAAACGAAACGATAGCAAGTGATGCACATCAACTTGGCGTAACTTTAGATGATCTCAAGCGTATCTGTGTGCAGGTAAGTGCTCATATTGTTCAATATCCTGAGGTATGTTTACAGCTGACTTACCGCATTACTTTGCCTAACCAGATGCTAGCAGATAAATTAGACTGGCCGATGCGGCAACCTGAACAGGTCGGGTTTTCTGATTACTTATGGGAAGAGACCTGCCTTGAGTGCTTTATCACTGGTAGTATTATCAACTCTCACGCTGTTACCGAGCATACAACGTCTTATATTGAGATTAATGCCAATCCAGATGGTCGTTATGCACTCTATCAATTTGAGAGTTACCGTAACCCTGCGACATTACCACCGACACCTTTGTACCAAGACGATGGACACACGCGTGCCTCTATTGAGTGGACTAACAAGCCCAAGCATCAAAGTACGTCCGCAAACATGCATTTACTTAGAGAGCAAGACACTCTACTTAAACCTGAACTCAAACCTAATAGTTACAAGCGAAGCTTCAACGTACCATTGGCTCAGCTGTCTGACTCGCATCTGAAATATGCTATCAATAACACTACCATTGAGCACATACATCCATGCGTTATCTTGCGGTTGGACCAGACGCCTTTATACTTCGCAACCAGCCATGCCTCGCCACCTGATTTTCATAATCGCCAGTACTGGTCTAGATTTGAGATTTAGCCATATCATATGCAAAACATTACTTGAATAACACTACAAATAGAACAATCTCTAATCGTTACTCTCACTTAAACTTGATGTTTAAAATATAAAAAAACCCAGTAATGTCATAAAGAACATTACTGAGTCTAGAGAAAACAGTTTGCTTAGCAGATGATTGCGTGTACTTAACTGATTACTTATCAGCCATCGCAAGATAGATGCCACGGTCTGATGCATCATCAACATACTGCGAATCGCGCCATGTGGTATAGCTATAGTTACCACTATATGGGCTGATGCTGTTTTGACGGAAATCAGATACCCAGTCATTGCCATCAAAGATCTGGATGTGACCATGTGGACGACTTGAAGTACGATTATAGACTACGACATCACCAACTTGTGGCTGCATATCATTACTAATTTTAGTGAAGCCTGCTTTGGCTAGTGTGCCACGAGAAGCATATTGATAAGCTGAAGGGTTCGGCGTGAATTCGTAACCAGCTGATTGTAGTGCTTTACGTACATAACGAGCACAGTAGCCAGAACTTCTAGACAAAGCGACACGTGATGCGTTTGCTGCTGCAATAGCAGGAGCAGAAAAACGATCTGGAATTGATTTTACTTGTTGCTGACGCTGCTCGTAAGATAAGCGGCTGGTTAGCGAGGCAAGCTTATATTCTTTTTGCTTAGCATGTGCACTGAGATTATCAATGGCTTGACTGATTTCATCGTTACTATATACATGGGCACCACTGTTCGTGCTATAGATATTACGACTAGAACCATAGGTCGTAGAAGTAGAGATATTTGTGGTGGTATGACTCAAGGTATTATTTGGTTGAAAGGTTGTTTCGACAGCACCACTTGCCTGTGCTATACCCATTCCCAATACTGACAAAATTAATAAAGCTTGTTTCATAAATTTACTACCTATTGTTAATGCAAGACAGCTCGTCATCCTTGACGAAGCATCAATTAATTTAGTGGACATTATCATTAAACAAACATGATAAAATCCTTATGACAAGAGCCTACTCTTTCTTCTGTAGTGACTAATGCTGCTATCAGCATTCATTTAGTCAACTCTCATGTAAATCGCTTGCCATATATCGCTTTGGCATGTCTGTTATGAATATCGATTTTGTCACCTATTAGATGAGTCATTACGATGTCAAAAAAACAGCCTAACCGGCTTGCCCAACTTATTGATCATCAAGCTTTTGCTGGTAGCGCACTACCCCAAACACTTGCTGACAACATGAGGCTATATATAGAAACGACCAATGAGGTAAAAGAGCTATTGGTAGACTGTCTACCTGAGGAAATCCTCAATACCTGTTGGGTCGTAGGCTTTACTTCTGAGCAATTAATTCTTAGCGTTGGCTCGATGACTGCTGCTAATCATATACGGTATTTGCAAAGTTCTTATTTGCAGGTGCTGACAGAGCAGTCCATTACATTTAAACAACTCAAGCAAATCCGTGTCGTAATAGCTAGCAAATCGGCTGATAATTATTCATCTAAACAATCATCAACATCATCTGCAGTCCTGTCAAAGCCTCAGAAAGCCAATGAAAATCAGGCCCTTAGCCAAAACATAAAGCGGACTATATCACAGGCTGCAGAGCATGTCACCACTGATGAAAAACTCAAAAAAGCACTTTTACGCTTGATAAATCCTTAAAAAACCCGGCCGTGACATGTAAAGTTATGTAAAAAAAAACGTAAAAACTGGCCTACAACGCTGAGATTTTGTAATGAAGCCAACAAAAAAAATCATCTACCAGCGCTATTCATAATGTGAATATCACCAACAGATGATTAGAAAACTACCTACAGCTTTTGTATTCCCTACTCTAAAGAAAATTTATTGAGATAATCATGGCGCTATATTTAGATTATAGAATATTATAATGATGTAATTAACGTAGACCTATGTAATATTACGTCAATGTTTCGATACTTCGTGTATATCACTCTCTTCACCCTTCAACAGCCATCCCTTTCAAAGGAAGATACTCGATAGGACAGGTTACATTGTCATCAAAAGTTACAATTTCAAAGTTATCATGATCAGATAGTATTTCACGCACTAACAAGTTATTTAGTGCATGACCAGACTTATACGCGTTAAAGCGACCTAAAATTGGATAACCAATCAGATATAGATCACCTAGCGCATCCAAAATTTTATGACGAACAAACTCATCATTAAAGCGCAGGCCTTCTTCATTAAGAATATTGGCTTCATCTATGACGATAGCATTGTCCATACTGCCACCTAACGCCAAATTATTCTGGCGTAATGCCTCAATATCACGTAAAAATCCGAAAGTACGTGCTGAGCTCAGCTGTTCAATGAAATTTTGCGTTGAAAACTGCAGTTGTGCATGCTGAAAATTCTTATCAATAGCAGGGTGATCAAAATCAATTTCGAAATTTAATTCAAACCCTTCATACGGGCGCAGCTCTGCCCATTTATCGTCGACCTTTACACGTACTGGTCTTATTATCTGAATAAACCTTTTCAAAGCGTCTTGTTCACAAAACCCTGCATCAAGTAGCAATGCAACAAAAGGTGCAGCACTACCGTCCATAATCGGAATCTCCGAAGCAGAGACACGGATTAAAAGGTTATCTACACCAAGTCCAGCAATCGCACTCAATAGATGCTCCACCGTACCCACTCGTGTACCACCGAATACTAGGTTTGATGACATCATGGTGTCTTGCACTAAAAAGGCACTGGCTGGAATTGGCTGACTGCCTTCGATATCAGAGCGCTCGAAAACAATACCTGTATTTATTGGTTGCGGATGAAATTCTAAGTCAACAGGCTGACCACTATGAAGACCAGTACCTGTAATAGCTATCGCAGTTTTTATGGTTCTTTGGTTCATGACTGTCTTCTCACATATTTTGTTACAATTGCCATAGTGTACCATTACAGGCCCCTAGTTCGCCACAGTTAAAACTCGCTATTTTCCTTATCTCCTTGATTGATAACACTTATCGCACCAAACCGAAACTATTTCTATGCTCTATTGACATAACTATCTCTATATAAATAGCTATAGTCAATCCTCTATAAAAGAGTGACAGCGTTAACCTCGCTTGAAGTATCACATATACATCTGCACTCGGTTGCCTTGTATCTCTTTTAAACTGAATCAACTATATATTGAAGTCTATATTTATTATAAAAAAATGTCTCACACTACTATTTATTAATGATTAGCTCTTCCCAAGGTGCTACTTCTATCGGTAAAAAATTATAGGATCACCTCTTTGCAAACAGACGTACTTTATCTACAGCCACAAAAAAGCCAGCGATTGAACGCTGGCTTTTTTACTCTATTTAAAAACATCTCAAAATATTATTTATTTTGTTGGCGTTTTAGATAGTCTTGAATACTGTTGGTTTTGGTCTTAGCTTGTTCTTGAGGCGCGTTAGAACGTACAGTAGCAGAGGTATCTTGATACATTTGAGCTTGTGACTGCTTTTGGCTGTTCAAAGCACTGGTATGTACATTAGGATCAACAGGCTGAGTGCTGTTCACAGAAGGTACTGGCTGCTCCACTACTTCAGGTTCTTGGCCAGCATTTTCATCTAAAGTCAGACCCGTTGCAATGACTGTCACATGCAAATCATCACCCATTTTTTCATCGATAACTGAACCATAGAAAATATGAGCATCATCAATATCAGTAATTTCTTCAACGATAACACTGATCTTGCTCATCTCATCTAATGATAGTGACTCAGAAGAAATCACGTTGACCAATAGACCTTTAGCATTCTCTAAACGTAGATCATCAAGTAATGGAGATCTAATGGCTTTTTCAGTCGCTTGACGTGCACGATCATCACCACTTGCACGGCCAATACCCATCATCGCATGACCTTTAGCAGTCATAGCAGTACGGATATCGTTGAAATCGATATTGATCATACCTTCGCTAGCGATGGTTTCAGCAATACCTTGAACCGCATGCAATAACACATCATCTGCTTTTTTGAAAGCATCTTGCATAGAGATATTGCCGTAGACACTCATTAACTTGTCGTTTGGAATAGTGATGATAGAGTCAACGAAATTGGTTAACTGCTCAATACCAGCTTTAGCAGCTTTGATACGTTTGCCACCTTCAAACTTGAATGGTGTGGTCACTACAGCAACTGTTAACACTTCCATTTCTTTAGCAATACGAGCAACTACAGGTGCTGCGCCAGTACCTGTACCGCCACCCATACCAGCAGTAATAAATACCATATCTGCATGTTCAAGTAACGCACGGATAGCTTCTTCTTCGCTTTCTGCTGCTTCACGTCCAACTTCTGGATTGGCACCAGCACCTAGACCACGGTTCGTCTTTGCACCCAATTGTAGTTTATGCGGCGCTGTTAGACGATCTAGTGCTTGTTTATCTGTGTTAGCACAAACAAATGTCACACCTCTAATCCCTTGCTGTACCATATGTTCAACTGCATTACCGCCGCCGCCGCCCACACCGAATACAGTGAAGCTCGCTTGGCCGTTGTTTTGAAGCTGGTTATCATCTGGCATGGTGTATTTTGACATAAAAAGGATTCTCCAGTTGCAGATAGCGTGGTGATTGATACGTGGTAACGCACTCATATGGCGCACTATCGACATACTATATATAAATGTATTTAAATAAAATAGGGTTATGGCTTAAATCTTTCAGCATAGATAACAATAGGTCATCATCGCAAAGGGTATTACTTTTTATATTACTTCGTTTTCTGCTTGAATAATTTAGGTAAACTCTACAAGAATATTAGCATTCTCAATATTTTACCAAAAAAACTTATAGTATCTTTTTCAGTACACTAGCAAAACGTTGCCCTGCACTTTGAAAAACACCAGTGACTCGATTCTTTTGAATCGCTTCAGGCTCACTCTTTTCGCTACGACGGAACTGTTCGCTCTGACTGTAGAGTAGCGTACCAAATGCCGTTTGATAAGCACGATCATTTACCTGAATATTTAACTGCTTGAACGATTCATCATTATCAAAATGATTATAAGCACTGATAGCAGGATGTATATTGGTCAGCACCACCGGCATTTTTAGCAATTTTTTGGCAAAAGGTATCATACCTTTAACCGCGCTGCCCCCACCAGTGAGAACGATGCCTTTGTCTATATAACCAATCAAATCTGCGTCATGTAATTGACGAGCCACTTCCGTAAATATCTGGACATAGCGAGCTTCAATAATACGGGCTAGATTATAAATGCCAATATTGATCTCATCGCCTGTCCCTTGCGGTTTAAAGATAAAGAAAGAGCTAGGATCGACACTATTAACATCAACGGTACCGTGAGTTTTTTTGAGCTTTTCAGCTTCAATCATTGATATGCCAAAGTCAGCTGAGATATCCATCGTGACTTCATGGCTTCCAGATGCGATACAATGGGTAAATATCAATTTATTTTCTTTATAAACACAAATACTAGTAGTACTAGCGCCAATATCGACCAAGCACACACCTTGTTGACGCTCATCACTCATTAAGCTATATTCAGCGCTTGTCACTGCATCAAAAACAATATGATCAATACCAACGTCACAGCTTTGCAATAATTTTTGGATATTTTGGCGGCTAGACACTGGCATCATCATCATGTGATACATCACGGAAATGTTACGCGCCATTGTTTCGATAGCATCATCGACCATAAAGTCTTGATCGTTGACGTAAATACCTTGTTGACAGCAGTGCATCAAATAATAGTCTGGTGGCAAATCACGTGACTTGGCATTAGATAATGCTTGTACCATATCTTTAGCACGTACAACATCCTCTTCCACTTGCACATCACCTGCACTGTTTTTGCTAGACAGTTCGGGCGTTGCCAACGTCAACCACACACTATGCACACGGCAATTGGCAGTATCTTCTGCTTCTTGAATGGCTTGTTTAATAGCACCTTGCAAACGCTCACGATGCTTTATTTGGCCTTGATAAAAATCGCTATTTTTAACTTGCCCAACGCCCAAGATACGAATGTCTTTTGCAGAGACGACGTTGCCAATGACGACATAGACTGCCGTGGCACTTAGATGGACAACAACCAGATTTTCAGTATTTTTCATGGTACCAGACAAATTATCGCTAAACAGGAGACCAAATGACGTCTCCATTAGATCATTAAAAAATCGCTATCAATACACTATAAGATTGTGTATTCAATGCTAAATACTATTAAAACCGTTCGAACAAAACAGCTCATACTAAAAGCCAAAATGTTAACCAGTTTTTGCTTCTGTCTATCTATGATGATGGTGCTTCATCATTCTTTGGCTGTACCATATCTCCAGAAATGGTAAAGCCATTTTTATAACGCAAATCTACCGATTGTATCTGTTCTCGACGCGCGCTTAGTTGATTACCAAGCAGCTGACTCAAATTCAGTAGCTTTTGCGCAGTGTTTTCATTATCAACAATGATGCGTAATCCATTATCAAAGCGAATCAACCATGTCATTCTTGGTGATAAAATAATATCTTCGACTTGTATACCTAGCGGTGCGTACCAGTCGTTGACTTGCTGCATCTGTTGCATAATAACGGGCGCTTGGGTTATCTCACCTTGCAGAGTAGCAAATTTTTCTTGCGTCAAATCTTTAGTGTCAGCAGGGACAAAAACCGTCCCTTTTGCATCAACCAAACGTTCTGTCCCAAAATTGGCAACAGCCTGTTTAGGTAATACAGTAACCACGATACCACGCTGCCAATCACGAGAAACACTTACTTGATCGACCCAAGCCAGACCTATCGTAATGTCTCTTAACGCTTGCAGATCAGAGGTAAAAAAACTGCTTACCTTTTGCTGATCCATTACTTGTTGTAGCGACTGATATTGAACGCCTGTCAAGCCTTGGTGATTGACATGGATAGCCGCCGGCGGCGCATCACGCAGAGCCTTGCCACCCATGATCAATATCAGTACTAGCAATACCAATACCATCGCCATAAACAAGTATTTGGCTGAATTTGGTATCTGGAGCTTAATTTTTGGGCGACGGGCTTTATCACTCATCAAGTCAGTTACCTCGTTGACAGTTTGAGCCATAACGACCTGTGTCCCTATTATTTGCATAAAATGGCTTATGCTATTTATTGATGTGAGTCCACATATCTTATGCAGAGATCTATTAAGTCGATATATTATCAAAGTCTTTGGCTAAAACAATTTATATGATGCTATTATTCTCATTTAAACGTAACATTTTTCTTAATTCACAGTTAACTTATGATTTCTTCTTATAAAAGCTCAGATCTCGTCAATATATGACCATAATACGCAATATTAACGTATTTCATAGCTAAACAATAGCCTAACCCTTATTGGCAACAGCGAATTTACACAAGTTTACATGAAGTTGTGACTCAGCATCTCTAGTGATACATTGTCTAAGTGTTTTCCAGAAAAACCTATCCATTATGAACAATAATTAATTAACGCTATTAATAGTACTTTTAATCTACTCAAGCAGCTTGCTTTCCGAATGAAGCTACTTGAATTAATACAACAGTACTTAAAACTAACTAGACTGTCTGCGCCAAAATATGCCAGCACAGGGTATCGAAGTCCATGCCTCGAGCCTTGGCTGCCATCGGAACCAAACTATGACTGGTCATACCCGGTACAGTATTGATTTCCAGCAACCAGAAATTGCCTGCTTCATCTTGCATGGCATCGATGCGTCCCCAACCTTTTGCATCAACAGCACGGAATGCCGCAAGACTCAAATCCTGTAAGTGCTTTTCATCAGCATCGCTCAAGCCACACGGAACATAGTAGCTGGTATCATTACGATTGTACTTAGCTTCAAAATCATAGAAGTTGGTGATATCTGCAGGCTCAAGACGAATGACCGGATAAGCCTCGTCGTCGATAATAACAATCGTAAACTCGCGACCGGTAATCCAGCGCTCTGCCATCACTACATCGCCACACTGTACCGCCGTCGCGTAGGCAGCTGGAAGCTCATCAAGATTGTTGACCTTCGTCATGCCAATACTTGAACCTTCATGGACAGGTTTAATGATAAGTGGCAAACCCAACATGTTGACTATTTGCTGCCAGTCGGTATCCGCGTTCAACAATGAAAACGGGGCTGTCGCCACACCGCAACCTTGCCACAACTGCTTGGTACGCACTTTGTCCATGCCCAGTGCCGATGCCAAAATGCCTGAGCCTGTCTGAGGAATATCAAACCATTGCAATACGCCTTGTAGCAAGCCATCTTCGCCGCCGCGACCATGCAACACGTTAAACACGCGATCATACGCGCGTAGCTCAGTGATGTCTTGATGCTTAGGATCGAAATGAGTGGCATCCACGCCTTGGTTTTGAAGTGCTTGCAATACAGCCGCGCCACTGTCTAAAGATACGCTGCGCTCATTGCTACTACCGCCATAGACGACAGCAACTTTGCCGAACTCACTCGCATCTTTTACTTTGCTAGGCGCCACGTTTGATAATACTTCTTGGCCTGACTGGTTATTTTCCATACTGTTTTTCTCTGCTTGTGCAACTGCGGCTAGGGCTGGCTCTGGATTAATAATAGCTGTCTTATCCTCAGCGGCATCCATGGCTGTATTTTTTGCATGTTTTTGATCATTGTTCGTCGTCATGAGGATAGCTCCTAGAGTTCTTTTAGCTTACTTGATGTAAAGGTTGTTTGCAGCCAAATCAACGGATATTTGCCCTACGTTACCAGCACCTTGAGTAATCAGCATGTCATTGGCTTTCAATAGACGCTGCATCACAGGCGCTAGATTGCCCTTATCAACAATCGTAGGTTCAACTTCACCGCGCAAACGAATACTACGCGCCAATGACTTGGTATCAGCACCTGTGATTGGCGTTTCACCTGCTGAATATACGTCTAATAATAATAGCTCATCTACGCTTGACAGTACTTCGACAAAATCATCATAGCAGTCACGCGTACGGCTATAACGATGCGGCTGAAACAGCATGACTAAACGGCGATCAGGGAAACTTTGACGAGCAGCTTTGATGGTCGCATCGACTTCCTTTGGATGATGACCATAATCATCAATCAATAGGACATTACCATCATCGATATCTACAGAGGCATGCTGCTCAAAACGACGGCCAACACCTTCGAATTTTTGCAGGGCACGCTTAATGGCTTCGTCATCCACGCCTTCATCGGTCGCCATCGTGATAGCCGCAAGCGCATTATAAACGTTGTGAGTACCAGGAATATTGAGCGTCAAACGTAAAGGCTCACGGTCACGGCGTAATACGGTAAAGTGGGTTTTAGTGCCCTCAGTCACCAAATCAACACCTTGCACATCATTGAAAGGCTCAAGACCAAAGGTCAGTACAGGGCGACCAATATCATCAATCATCGCATACAGCTCTGGGTCATCACCGCACACCACGGCCAAGCCATAAAACGGCATGTTTTGTAGGAACTGAATATAAGCTGCTTTTAATTTATCAAAGCTGTTCTCATAAGTTTCCATATGGTCTCGATCGATATTTGTCACAATCGCAGCCATCGGATGCAAGGATAAAAATGATGCATCAGACTCATCAGCTTCAGCGACTAGAAAACGACTGCTACCAAGCGCGGCATTTTTCCCAGAAGCATTAAGTTTACCGCCAATCACGTACGTAGGATCGAGCTGACCTTCTGCCATCATCGTGGTGAGTAAGCTTGTTGTGGTCGTCTTGCCATGAGCACCCGCAACAGCAATACTGTGACGATAACGCATCAACTCACCCAACATATCTGCACGGCGAACGACAGGTAAGCGCGCTTCGAGTGCTGCTTTAATCTCAGGATTACTACGATCAATCGCTGACGATACGACGATGACATCTGCATTGGCAATGTTTTTAGAGTCATGACCAATTGATATTTCAATACCAATCTGCTGTAAGCGTCGAGTTACCAAGCTCTCAGCGATATCAGAACCACTTACTTCGTAACCTTGATTGCTCATCACCTCAGCAATACCGCACATTCCTGAGCCGCCAATACCCACAAAATGCAAATGCTGGATACGACGCATTTCTGGTATTTCAATCAAACGTTTAGGTAGCGCTTTCGCAGAGGTAGGCATAATAAATTCTCTTGGTTAAAGGCGAATAAAATGTGGTGAATCAGAATAATCAGTTATAAAAATAGCAGCTGATAGAAATATAAGCTACAGGGTTTGCCAAATAATATCAGCGACCTGCTTGCTAGCACTACGGTTGGCAAGTGCATGGCCTTTCTTGGCCATGGTTAAGCAAGCACTTCGATCAAGCGCTGCCAGCTCATTGCTCAAACGCTGCGGCGTCAACTCAGATTGAGGTAATAGAATTGCTGCATCATGTGAGGTTAACGTACGAGCATTGGCTGTTTGATGATCATCAACGGCATGCGGCAGCGGTACAAAAATAGCAGCAATACCGACATTTTGGATTTCGGTAACGGTCAATGCACCTGCTCGGCAAACAATGATGTCTGCCCAGTTATAAGCAGCAGCCATATCATCAATAAATGGCTGTACCACAAATTTATGAATGCTCAAATCTTGCTCATCATAAGCAGTTTGCGTGGCAGCCTCATTGTTTCGTCCACATTGATGACGCACTTCAAAAGGACGGTCTATCAATGCCAGTGCTTTTGGCACGGTATCATTTAATACTTGTGCACCAAGCGAGCCACCAACCACCAGCAACTTAAGTGGTGATTGATCATTCAAATCATAACGTACAGTCGGTTCCACGACACCAGTGATGGCATTACGTACCGGGTTACCAACTGTCTCTAGTTTTACATCAAGCTCACTATTTGCAAAAGTGTGCTCAAAGGCCTGTAATACCTTGGTAGCAATTTTAGACAGATAGCGATTACTCATGCCAGCAATAGCATTTTGCTCATGAATAATAAGCGGCGTACTGGTCATACGTGCTGCAATACCGCCCGGTGCGGTCACATAACCACCGAAGCCTACGACAATATCAATCTGATTATTGCGAATGACTTTTATGGCAGCCATCGTTGCTGATAGCAGGGTTACAGGTAGCTTTAACAAGCGCCCTACTCCCTTACCACGCAGCCCTTGCATATCAATGGCATGAAAACTATAACCAGTTGGTTTAACCAAACCGTTTTCCATGCCAGTTGGCGTTCCTAACCAATGAATAACCGCACCGCGCTGAGTCAATTCCTCAGCCACTGCCAATGCTGGAAACACATGCCCACCAGTACCAGCAGCCATCATTAATATATGCGGTTTTTTCATGAACGCCTGCCTATCTTTTTATTTATATGAAGGATTTATTATCCTATCAGAATTTTAGTTGTCGACAAATAACGACCCTATAAAATATCGCATAGTATAGTGTAAATCGTTGACTTATATATAGCATTTTATGCGTCGTTAATAATAAAAATCCAAGCCGTGAACAACCTCGGCTTGGCGTTAATAAATACGCTTTAACATCGATAGAATCGACATCTTCAATCACGTTTCGACAAGATATAGTCGATTCGATTTAAAAGTAGTACAAGGCAACCGATTGTAGATGTATATGTGATACTTCAAGCAAGGTTAACGCTGTCATACTTTTATAGTGGAATGACTATAGCTTAGCACAACTATTTTTTTATCATTGTGCACATACCTTAATGATAAATCACTCTATCATTACTGCGGTGCTCAAATCGCGAATTTACTTTCAATAGCAATAATAAAGTCTGTCGCAATATCCGTACCACACTGATCGTCAATCTCGCGTACACAAGTCGGACTGGTAACGTTAATCTCGGTAATACGACCACCGATGAGATCTAAGCCAACGAACATGAGACCTTTTTCTTTCACAATAGGTGCCACTACCTCTGCCACTTGACGTTCGATATCAGTCAGCGGCATAGCAACACCACTACCACCTGCGGCTAGATTACCACGGGTCTCGCCTTTGGTTGGAATACGAGCCAAGCTATAATCTACCACCACACCATCAACAATTAATACGCGTTTATCGCCTTCGACAATCTCTGGTAAATAACGCTGTGCCATAATTGGCAGCGTCTCTAACTCCGTCAATACTTCTAGTGTAACACCGATATTTGGGCTATCAGCAGTCAGACGGAAGATACCTGTACCGCCCATACCATCTAGGGGTTTGACAATAACATCTTGCTGCTCAGCAATGAACTTGCGAATGTGCGCCTGTTTACTGGTTACAATCGTTGGGCTCATATAATCACTAAACCAAGTGGCAAACAGTTTCTCATTACAATCGCGAATCGCTTGCGGATCGTTGACCACGAGTACGCCTGCCGCTTTTGCATGATCGAGCATATAGGTTGTATAGATGAAGCGCATATCAAACGGTGGATCTTTACGCATCAAAATCACGTCATAATCGCTGACTGGTGCCGTCGTTTTATCACCTAATGTATAGAAGTCTTTAGGATCACGCTTTACCGTTATTGGCTGCGTATCGACCATCAACTGCCCACGATCCAACCAAAGGTCATGAATCTGACAGTATCCTAAGCTATGCCCGCGGTCTTGAGCTGACCACATCATGGCTAAGGTAGTATCTTTTTTATAATTAACCTGCTCGATAGGATCCATAATAACGAGTATGTTTAACGATTTTTTTTGATTTTCTAGACTCATAACAAAACTCACTTACGTTGTATAGTCAATCAATCTTAAAAATGGTATAAGGCAGACGAGCGCAAGTACTACAGTAGTAGGCTAAGCGAGTCTAACGTCATAACACTTTAAGAGTGGTTCGACTATATTATTAATAGGCAGATATGAGCGGTTAAATAGGTAAATACCATCTATTCAGCATAAAAGATGCTCGCTCATAAAACCATCTACGACAAATTATACGCCGTACTGCGTGCGATAATGCTGCATTTTTGCAAGCTGAGTCGCATCTTTGTATTGGCTATTGTCATCTGCTAAATAGCTGATTAAATCATCAATATCAATGAGTGCGCGCACAGGGACCTCTAAAGTCGAGGCTAGCTCTTGAATAGCAGAATGCTCAGCTTGACCTTTTTCTTTACGATCAAGAGCGACAATAATACCGGCAACGCTTGCGCCCGCTTGCTCTAAAATCTCGACCACTTCACGCATGGCTGTACCAGCTGTAATGACATCATCTAATACCCAAACCGCTTTGCCATTGACATCAGCACCCACCAAGTTACCACCTTCACCATGGGTTTTGGCTTCTTTGCGATTGTAACCCCATTTAGCATTGATACCATGATGGTTCCATAATGCTTGTGCGGTGGCAGCAACGAATGGAATGCCTTTATAAGCGGCACCAAAAATGACCAGCTCTTGCTCATCTGTACCGTTATTGGTCGCTGCCATCTGTTCAGCTAAGGCGTCGGCATAACCACGTGCTAACAACGATAACATCTCACCTGTCGCCAGCAAACCTGCATTAAAAAAGTATGGACTAATACGACCAGACTTAAGGACAAACTCACCGAACTTAAGGACTTGGTTATCTAAAGCCAATTGAATGAATTGATGCGATGAGAAAGTAGGCTGAGCATTAGGTACTGAATTATTAGGTACACGAGCATTGGACATTAAGGCATTCCTATTAACAAAAATGAGGGCAAAAAATTGGCATTATTGTACGCATTATTGATCAGCTTGACCAACCATTGATGTCGTAATCCTGCATATTAGGATAACGGGTCAACAGACCACTGCGTGATGAGAGATTGAAATAGCACTGACCGTCATGACTCACTTGTATCTCCCAACCCAAGTGATAAGCAGCAACAATAATATGTCCGGTAAATAGACGCACTTGACGGTATGCATGACGCTGTGATGGCTCGCAAATGATCTGACTGAGCAAATAACTGCGTACATGCTGACAAATTTGCGCCGCGCTATAGCTATGATTGATACTTTTGCGCGTACTGCACTGCTGCAACGCATGGACGGCAACACTACACGCCATGATATCAGTGGCCAGACTACCCTCGCCCGTCTCAAACTGCTGCGGCTGCAAAATCACTTGCCAATCATCGGCATAGAGGCTGCTGAGTAACTCATCAGGATTATAACGTTTGGTCAATGCACGCAGCGAGGCTGAAGCATCTCTAACTTTACTGTTACTAGCATTACGATTACTGGCATTGCGGTTACCGATATCAGCACCATTCAGATCAGTGCTTAACGGACTGCCAGCAAGTGTGAAACCATAACGCTGTAGTTTTGGATAGGCCTGAAGCGCTTGCTGAATGTCTGACATATCTAACAACGTCATATTCGTTAATGCTGACAACAACGGTTGCTCGCTATTATTATGATAAAAGCTGTCCGGAAATTCAGCAAGCTCCGCTGCACTCAGTAACGACAGATGCTCGCCTAAGACTTCTGAAGCAATTAATGCCCATTTCGATAGGCTGTCTTTGTTGGGCTGATAAAAACGGGCAGCGTTACCATATAAACGACGCAGCTGAGTATTCAGACGACGCGCAGGCTCTGGGATATCAGTCAAAGGCCTTGCAGGATCAAGTGGAGACTGCTTAGGATCAAAGTTAGGATGCACGATGGCAGGTTGTGTACTATCAGAAAAAACAGGCGACTGCTCAGCACTGCCTTCTGTACGCTTGCCACCTGCTGCTGTAATGTCAGCACTGGATAAGCGGTTATCAGAAGTAGAAGGCTGGGTCATGAGAGCTCCATAGACTATAAAATATAAAACGAATAAGGTAAGTCAGGTCGAACGGTCATCTTATACCATTCACAAAAATTAGAGTAGCGAGGAACACGAACGCCAGTACTACACATTGTAGACTAAACCAGTTTGGACGCGACGAGGCTTACTTTTTTGATGTAGGGCGTGTCCTCATTTTAAAAATGGTGATAAAAATGAGATAAATTGCAGCCAAATAAGGAAAGTAGTATAGATAATATCAAGCTACTTGACGCAGTTTAGCAAATATTTAACCATTTTTAGCCCATTTAAAGCTTAATGCTCAGATTGAGGACATGCCCTAGTACTATGCTTGATGGCGCAAAATATCACGGTAACCTGCTTGCCAATCAGGATAATCTAGCCAAGCTAATGGAATGTTGCTATGCAAGCGTTTTCCCGTAACCGCTGTTTTTTCGTTATCCATGGCAGGAGGTGTCTCGCCTATTTGCTCACTTAACCAAACACCCAACTCCAATGTTGTCACTGGTACATAGTCAGTCGCCAGATATATTGGCTCTGGCGACTCCATGGTCAATACATTAGCAATAATATTGACCAAATCGCGATCCATAATTCGATTGCTCCAATGGCTCGCGGCCACTGGCTCTTTTTGCGGCTCGCGGGCTTTACGTAGTCGCATTAACCGCTCGCGCCCATAGATACCGCTAGGACGAATGACCACGGCTTTATCATTGAAACCCTGCTGCAAAGACTGTTCCGCCTGTAATATAACCTTTGATGCGTCGCGCGCAGGCGTGATGGGTGCAGTATGCTCATCAATCCACTCGCCATTGTCTTGGCCATAAACACCCGTTGATGAAATAAAGACAATGCGCTCAAGGCTGGTCAGATTTTCTGCAAGATTTGCCAAATGCTGACAAATAGCTAAGTAACTGTTGTGATAGCCGCTGGTCGAATACTCGTCAGGGGTCACGATAATGGCAATATGCGTAAAACCTTGTAAGACTTGAGCAGTCAGCGTTAATGCATCGGCTTGTTTAAATATAGCTTTATCATCCAATGCATAATCATACCGCTCACCACGAGCCAGACCCGTAACGTGCAAGCCATCCTGCGCAAGCTTATTGGTCACTGGTAATCCAATATCACCTTGACCAATAATCAATAAATTTTGCTTACTCATCACATATCCTTCATTTAGCACAATATCTGGAGATAACTTCGACAGTCGTACTTAGAAACAATCTCTAAGAAAACTCTATCAAGACGCTAATATAAAAATACTAATATAAAAACACTATTATCAAATTGCCAACTTAGAAGGTGCTAAGTTTAAAAGGTATCAAATCAAAAATAGCGTCTGTATGACAGCTGTACATTTTCATTGCTATCAACACGATCTTGCCAATCATAGTTAGCATTGATACGTAATGCTTGTTTTTTATCAATATCGTATTGCAGACCTAGTGTCGATATCGGTTGCCAATAGTGACCACGAACGTTCGACGCATCGCTGCTGCCATGATACCAATATGGCAGTTGCAATTCAGCCTGCGCGCGTAACTGATTGTTAATCTGATAACGACAGCCTGCATTCACGCCTGCCCCAACGCGAAAGCCTTTATTGATACCACGACCTACTTGCGTCGTACCGGACAACAAGGTGTAGCATAATTGCGGCGGCATCTCGCCAGTATCTACATTAGGAGTTCCAAATGCCCAAGACCACCCTGTCTCGTAGCCCACGCTACCCACTAAATGGTCTGTGCCGTCTTTCTGCGAACCGTCATTGACGCGCGTCGCTTCGATGCTTGCGCCCCACGTTTTACCTTTTTTGGCAGAGTTAACGGGATTAAAAGAACGACCGCTAATTAACGTGGCATTTTGTAAGACCACATTTTTTGGCTGATTGTCTTTATCATTATCCGTGTCATATAGGCGTAAAGTCGCCGCAATGCCTTCTAAATTAAAAAACTGTGGATATCCTGAAGAGCGGTCAAGCGTATCATGAAAGCCTGCCCGCAAGCCCAGATCGATATAGTTATTGTCACCGCGCTGCCCTATCCCAATGCTCCCCAATGTCAGCGGATGTCTGTCAATAGGGTTATTATCTGATACAACGATACTAGTCGGCAGTAATGTTTGTTTGTCAGCTGACATGCTCGAGACATCATTGAGCTGAGCAGATTTAATCTCGTCAATCGTCTGTGTGGCGCTGTTGTGATAGCCAAGTTGCTCACGCTGCTGCTTCACTTTATTTAACTGAGATTGGCGTAAGGTGCTATCAGCTGGGGTGTAAATACTGCTGGCAAGCAAACCTTCACTATTGAGTAATTGCACGACATCTGAGGGAATGACCGCATAAGGCAATCTGCTTAATAAATGCTGCTGCGGGCGCACTACGTCAATTAAACGTAACACTTCAGACGCGCAATTATCTGTGGTGAAGTAATACGGTAACTTCAAATCCTTGGTTTCCCAAACATGCAACATGATTTTCTGAACTTCGCTTGGTGTCAAATCCAATTGATAGGTCCACGTATCGCGCTCATCTCCCTGTAAATAATTAACCAGCTTTTCAGGATAAAGGTCAATCTCAATAAGACTGTCATAAGCACCAATCATTGATTTGACGGAGTATATCGGAAAGCTATCCTCAGGATTGCCATCTACCGTATAATTCAGCGCATGAGCGTAATGAATTTGGCTAGGATCAGCGACGCTTTCTTTTGAGTCGATACGCAGCAAAGTATGAGCAAATGCTGAAAGAGGATTGTCCAAATACTCTTGTGCAAACATAAGAGACAGCTGCTCAGGTGCAATCGTTTGCATCCACTTATCTAGCTCTGGACAGTCAGCTTGTAGCACAGTGTCGTCAATATTCAACGTATCAGTCAGCCATTGTACTCGCGCTGGAAAACGGCATAGTACAGAGTTGCTACCGACAGCACGACTACTGACAGAATGGCCGTTGGTTATTTGGGCAGAATTTTTATTAACGGTTTTATGATTGTTAGTGGCCTGCATTTCGTCGGCAAGGGCAACAAGCAGCGCATCAAGCTCTGCACCTGAATCACTCCGACCGTTTTTACTTAAGAAGAAACCAGCATCATCAACCATACTGGTGTTTTTTTTCTTACCAATTAAGTTCTTTTGATCATCAAAGAAATACAATAATCGTCGCCATGTTGTATGCTGTGCCAGACTTTCTGTTTTCGCTTGTTTGCGCCACGTGGCTAATAACGATTGAGCACTGCTGTCTTGTACGCCTTGCATACTTTGCGTGCTATTGGTTTCTTCGTCAGCGCCATCATGTGGCATATTATATACCACCGTATGTGCCGCATTACTATCTATCGTCGCTTGTGGCTCACTCGCCAATTCACCTGTGGTTACTAGCGAGTCTGGCGTTGGCAAAAAAGCCTGTGCTTGGCCAGAGAACAGTAACCCAGCGATAGCAAGTGGCAAACAGGCTCGTTGGCAAGTTATTGTTAAGGTACAATCGACTGATAGAGACATAGGCTTTGTAGCCATGAGATAAAACCTCGCACGTTATTATTCATACGCTGATAGCGTGATTAGGGGCTGACTAATAATACCTAATATAATGTTAAATAAAACAATCCAAAACCCGTTTTCGACCTAGATCATCTAAATCTCTGGGGCCTGTTTGATAAATTTTAGTAAAAGAGAATATTATGTCCAAATCATCCTCAATGACTATTAAAGATGGCTTATTATCTGCAGCCACATGGCTCGCATCGCCTAACAAAAATATGCGACCAGCAGATATGAATATCGACACTATCGTCATTCATAATATCAGCTTACCACCCAATGAGTTCGGCGCTTGTGACACTGATGGCACTCACTACGTTAAGGCGCTGTTTACCAATCAACTAGATTGGAATGCCCATTCCTACTTTAAGACCATAGAAGGGGCAGAAGTCTCGGCACATCTATTTATCGAACGTGATGGTTCAATTACTCAGTTTGTGAACTTTAACGAGCGCGCTTGGCACGCAGGTCGATCAAGCTACTTGGGACGACCTGAATGTAACAATTATAGCATTGGTATCGAACTTGAAGGGTCGGATTTTACGTCTTTCACTAACATGCAATATGACAGGCTCGCACAGGTCGTCAGTGCTATCTATGAGGCTTATCCTAAAACTCGTCGTCACTTGACAGGTCATAGCGATATTGCACCAGAACGTAAGACCGATCCCGGTGATTATTTTGAATGGACAAGATTGCGACAATTAGTTGCCGTTCTATTAAAATAAAACAGCCTATTTTGTCCACATATCATATTCCACATTCAATCCATTTATCTCGATTATGAAAGTGATATAATTCGTCAGTTTTTCAACACAGCAAATCAGCACACAACCCAATACAACTTAGCAAGATAGGTTCTCATGGCAAAAAGTCGGTTATTTCGTTCAACCATGGTGGTCAGCAGTATGACCATGCTGTCTCGTATTTTAGGCCTAGTACGCGATGTCGTATTGTTAGGTGTTTTTGGCGCTGGTGGTCTGATGGATGCCTTTTTGGTCGCCTTTAAGATACCCAACTTTTTGCGACGTCTATTTGCAGAAGGCGCTTTTAGCCAAGCTTTCGTACCTGTTCTATCCGAATACAAAGAAAAATACAGCCTACAGCAGGTACAGATTTTAGTCAGTCGCACTTCCGGTGCACTGTTGATGGTTTTATCCATGCTGACAGTCGTGGTTATTTTAATCGCGCCTTGGGTGGTCACGTTATTTGCCCCCGGCTTTGCCGATCAACCCGATAAATTTGCCATCACTGCTGAATTACTACGTCTAACCTTTCCGTATTTGCTATTCATTTCCATGACAGCTTTTGCCAGTGGTATTTTGCAAAGCTACGGACGATTTGCTGCACCCGCGTTTGCACCAGTGTTATTGAACTTGTGTATGATTGGTGGCGCACTGATTTTCGCACCAATGTTCGACACCCCTATTATGGCACTCGGTTATGCCGTCGCTATCGCAGGTTTGCTACAGTTTTTGATACAGCTGCCACAGCTATGGCAACAAAAACTGTTGGTCGCTCCAAAAATTGACTTTCAGCATGAAGGCGTTCGCCGTATTTTAAAACTCATGCTCCCTGCCATTTTCGGTGTTTCTGTCACTCAGATTAATTTACTATTAAACACCATCTTTGCATCATTGATGATTGGTGGGTCGGTTTCTTGGTTATATGCTGCAGAGCGTATGAGCGAGCTCCCACTAGGATTGATTGGCGTGGCAATTGGTACAGTTATTTTGCCAAGTTTGTCTAAAAGTGAAGCCAAGCAAGATGACGTTAGCTTTAAAAAGACGATTGACTGGGCAGCACGCTTAATTATATTGGTGGGTGTTCCGGCATCAGCGGCGTTGTTTATACTTGCAGATGTATTAATGCAGGCATTGTTTTTACGTGGTGAATTCACCTTGCGTGATGCACAAATGAGCTCATTGGCATTGCGTAGTATGGCTGGTGGCATCTTAGGATTTATGTTGATTAAGATATTTGCCCCTGCATTTTTTGCACGTCAAGACACTCGAACCCCTGTAAAAATCGGTATCATCTCCGTCATAGCCAATATGGTCTTTAGTGTTATTTTTATTGGTATTTTCTATTTTTTAGAGATTCCACTACACGGTGGCTTGGCATTAGCAACCACAGGTGCGGCATTTGTAAACGCAGGGCTATTGTATTATTTCTTGCATAAGCGCGATATTTTCCGTTTTGGCCCTCATTGGAAAAAACTATTTGCCCAGTTTGCCATTTCTACAACCGCGATGATTGCAGTGCTGTATTTCATGTTGCCCTATTTCCCTGCCGATGATGCTCAGTGGCGACGTATTGCGGCTCTTATTATTATGTGTGCCGTGGGTGCTTTGGTTTATGGTGTGGTATTACTCGCTACAGGCTTCCGCCCCCGCCAACTAAAGCATGGCTAAACATACCAAACAAGGCCTTAACTTACGAAACCAAAACAAGCTTGGCCTGAGAACTGACAGTGTTCGATACGAATATTTGTCATAATAGCTTATGCATTAATAAATAAATTTTGAGGTCTTATGATGACTAAACAGTTGATACTTCCACGTTTGCCAATCTTATTTGCGACTGGTCTACTGAGTACTGGATTGCTTCTGAGTGGTTGTAGCAATGATGTCGATACAGAAGAAACGGTACACAAAGTAGAAGTGGCCGATTCTCATAGCGCAACTGATGATGGAAAGACAGCTGACAGTGAAAAAGTAGCTGATGATGACAAAGTAGCTGATAGTAATAAAGAGTCTACTGAGCAAAAAAGTCTAGTCACCAATCCTACCGAAGCTGGCACACCAGAAGATACGGTCAAGAAAGCATTGGATAGCCTGTACTACGGTGATGTAAAGCAAGCCGCTGGATACTATGAAGTAGACATGGCGAACTTTGAAGAAGAGCTAGCAAAAACTCAGTCTGCCTTTCAGCAAACCGTGGAGGGTGTCACTATTACTGACACTCAATATAACGATGACAAAACTCGTGCCACCATCATTGGTGAGCTGATGTTAAAAGGACAGAGTGAGCCTGCACCTTTGACTTACGAACTACAAGAAATAGATGGTCAATGGAAAATCTTAGGCTAAAGCATCACACTATCAAGCATGATGCTATATGATTTTCTTGTTTATCTAACAGGCTCTAGGGCGTGTCTTCATTTCAAAAATGGTGATAAAAATGAGATAAATTGCCGTCAAACAAGAAAAATAGCGCAGATAATATCGGGATATTAACTAGCTATTTGACGATGTTTGGCAAGATTTAGCCATTTTTAGCCCATCTAGATGACTATCGGGTGAATTGAAGAAACGCCCTAGTCTACTGTCACCGCTTTTCCAAGCATGACGACATCCGCCATAAAACCTTCCATATCACAAACCTTTGGCATATAACCCCATTGCTCAAAATCAAGCTTACGGAACAACCCTAAGCTTGGTTGGTTATGCGCGAAGATAAGCGCGATGATGTTTTGAATCCCTAAGCTTGGTGCTTGAGTAAGCATCCAGCGTGTCAGTAAACTGCCCAGTCCTTTTCCTTGATGCCCTTCGTGCAAATAAATACTAATCTCGGTGCTGATATGGTATGCCATACGCGCATAAAGATCACTAAAACTGCCCCATGCCACGATCGGCGATGACTCTGCTTGCTCACCACTTTCGGTGGTTTCTGTCACTGAGCGAACAACATAAATAGGACGCGTGGCGCTATTTAAATGCTCATCAAACCAATCTGCACGCTCTTCACAGGTCACTGGAACAAGGTTGGCTGTTGCTTGCTTGCCCGCAATGCTTTGATTATAAATCGCTAATATCTCTGGCAGGTCTCTATCACTTGCGCGCTGTACGATAAAATCGTCATTGAGATTGTGTTGGGGTAAGATGGATGGCACAGCATTCAAGGCAACATCGGACATAGGAGCTCCATAGTTAGTTGGTTGTATGATTCGCAGTAATTTTTAAATATAGTCAATCCTTTATAAAAGAGCTACAGCGTTAACCTCGCTTGAAGTATCACATATACATCTGCACTCGGTTGCCTTGACTCTCTTTTAAACTGAATCCACTATATAGCTGATTGCTAACGATAGCCGTCAAAGGAAGATAAGCGCAAGTGTTTCTTTAGAATAGCGGAACTGCCAGCGCCCTACTTATATTATGAGTAGACTATAGGATGTTAGTATAGCCATTTTACTTTATAATGGCTGATTTTAGACACATCGATTTTTGGTATGGTGTGTTTTTCTTTTTTATCTGGTCTTATCTATCATAGCTGAAAATTTATGAACACCTATTTTCTTGAGCAACTGATTGCGTCGCCAAGTACACTGCCTGCCAATATTAGCCCTGTAGATTTAGCGCCTTGTGTGCTCACTATAGGCAATTTTGACGGCGTACATTTGGGGCATCAAGCGATGCTTACACAAGTCAGAGAAATTGCACAGGCGCAAAATCTTGGCTCTGCTGTCATGATATTTGAGCCACAGCCTCGTGAGTTTTTTGCGACAGCCACTGCGCCTGCACGCTTAACCAATCTCGCTGAAAAACAAGCCTTGCTAGCAGAGTATGGTGTTGAAACTTTGATTGTGGCGGGATTTGATACAGATTTCCGGTCGCTATCCGCACAAGCATTTGCAGATATTTTGGCACTGCGCTTGAACGTGCAGGCTTTAGTACTAGGCGATGACTTTAAATTTGGTCATGATCGTACTGGTGACAGTCAGTTTTTGCGTGATTATGGTCTGGATGTGACCAACTTACATACTGTCACTGACAGTAGTGATGACGCGACACGTATCAGCTCTACTCGTGTGCGTGATATGCTGTTGGCTGGTGATATTGATGCCGCCAATACCTTATTGGGCCGCGACTATGCGATTACAGGACTGGTCGTCAGTGGCGATCAAATTGGTCGCACGATAGACTTCCCTACTGCCAATATTGATCTAAAACGCTTAAAGCCTGCGTTGCATGGCATCTTCGGTGTCGATGTGGTCAGTCTCGATGATAATGGACAAATAATTCCTAATGGCCTAACCGTAAATGCGGTCAACGGACAAACTGGTATAGCAGGATTACGTGCTGATAGCTTGTTTGGTACAGCCAATGTCGGTACTAGACCTTCAGTAGATAAAGCGCATAATTGGCGTTTGGAAGTTCATTTCCCAGAGCTGCAAGCTGATTTATATGGCCTGACTCTACAGGTTCGATTTTTGCATTATCTGCATGGTGAACGACGTTATGATGGCTTAGAGGCATTAAAAACTGGCATCCATAACGATGTAAAAGAGTTGATTGAGTGGCGAGCAAAACAATAACCTTGTTAGAACAGATATCTAACTCATAAAAAAACCCACAACATAAATTTTTGTGGGTTTTTTTATGAGCTTGCTTTTTTATAAGCTTACTTTTATAGCTAGGCATCTGGGTGCATACGTACGTTTAAGTCATCAATGACTTCTACCCATTCCGCATCTTTTTCCCATTCTTCTTGCAAAAACATACGCTGATTTTCGGTCCAAACATTCGATTCTATCAGCTTCTCTTCTTTGGCCAGTTTATGTGTTTCAATAAAGCTATCAATTGCCTCATCCGAGCTATCAAGTCCTAGCTGCGCAAATAATTCATTTATATTATATTCAGGTTCATTCATCATATTTTTCTCCCTAGATAATGCAGGTTTAGCTGTGATTATTATTTATGCTTACCACTTTATTGTAGCAGGCTCTATTTTAATAGCTGTTAACCAACGTTTATCTAACGTTATCAATTGTATTAATGGCAATGGTCCAATTTTGTATAAACCAGATACGATGTTAGGCTATTATTTTTAGTGTCTTGCTTGCCTTATTTATATCTAATTTTTTTGAACCCATTACAACGATTGCTTATTTTTCCAAGACACAAAAAAGCCCTCATATTTCAGAGGGCTTTTTTATGTACTGCTTTTGGTCTTACCACTTAAGCAAAATATCTGCTTATGGTAGTAAATGTGCTACTGCATCACGCTCTTCGCTAAGCTCTTGCTCAGTCGCAGCCATTTTCTCTTTTGAGAAAGCTGATGATACATCAACGCCGTCTACGATAGACCAGTCGCCGTTAGTACAGGTGCATGGGAATGAATAGATCAAACCTTCCGCGATACCATATTCGCCGTTAGAGTAAACGCCCATAGATACCCAATCGTTTTCATCAGTACCTAGTGCCCACGTACGCATGTGTGCGATCGCAGCGTTGGCAGCAGAAGCAGCAGATGATGCACCGCGAGCTTTAATAATTGCTGCACCGCGTTGTTGTACTTCTGGGATATAAGTGCCTTCGTACCAAGTACGATCAACTAGATCTAAAGCTGGCTTACCGTTTACAGTACAAGCCGTTAGATCTGGATACTGAGTTGATGAGTGGTTACCCCAGATGATCATTTTTTTCACGTCATTTACAGTGCTGTCAGTTTTGCCAGCCAACTGAGCCATGGCACGGTTGTGATCCAAACGAGTCATTGCTGTGAAGTTACGTGGATCAAGATCTGGTGCATTGCGTTGAGCGATAAGCGCGTTGGTGTTGGCAGGGTTACCGACTACCAATACTTTTACATCACGGCTAGCGACTTCGTTCAATGCTTTACCTTGTGCTGAGAAAATCGCAGCATTGGCTTCTAGCAAATCTTTACGTTCCATGCCTGGGCCACGAGGACGTGAACCGACTAGCAAAGCATAGTCAACATCTTTGAATGCAACGGTCGCATCATCAGTTTGAACGATACCGGCCAATAATGGGAATGCACAGTCTTCTAACTCCATGACTACACCCTTTAGGGCGTCAAGTGCTGGGGCGATTTCAAGCAATTGTAGAATAACTGGCTGATCTTTACCTAGCATTTCACCAGATGCAATACGAAATAGCATAGCATAGCTGATATTACCAGCGGCACCAGTGACGGCAACACGTAAAGGCTGTTTCATTGACATTGAATACTCCCTAATTAATTATTAGATAATTCATGATTCTAATTGATGACTCTAATGAATGATTATCATTTTAGATATCGACTTGTTTGCTGCATAGCAGCAGCCATAAACCGAGGGTTAGTGTAGCACTTCGTTCGGCGAATCGTCTAGAGACAATAAGAGGCCTACTACCTATTATATTGTTACATTTTATACGAGAGAGGCTTTAAGCAAGTAAAGCGCTTATGAATCAAGCACTAAGACAGATTTAAAAGGAGCTGATGATCACGTGGATTAGCACTATATCGCTTGATATAACGCTTATTATAAAAGGATAAGGCTATAGGTTATGACTAAAAACTGTCAAAGAGGGTATCAAAAAGGATGCTAAATGATGACTTTCAAATAGCATTGAGGAAAGCTACTTACCGCCTGAAATGATAAATCGACTGCCACAACTGTCCACAACATTAGGACAACTACCAAACTCAGAACCTTCATAACAAACATGAATATCCGTCAATATAGACTGCTTTCGGCTGCCCGCTTGGCAAATTAGGTCGACACTAGATGTCGACATACCTTTATTAAGGCGAGTCATCTGGCTGATAAATCGTGACTTAGAAACCGTATAGCTATTACCCGTATTTAGCTCCTTCGGCAATTTCAATGCGCCAGCGTAATTGGTAATCTGGCGAAAGTAACTACTGGCACTAAATGGACTACAGGCACCATAACGTTGCCATGTTTGGCTGCGTACTGTGGTATCAGGCATGATACGGTTGACGACTTTCAGCTGAAGCGGTGTTAAACGTGGCTCACTACCACGACCGCAGCGCTCACCATAGCCCATATCTAAACCCGATACGGTCAACGAATAGCCTTCTAGACATTGACGCATACGGGCACGCGTTGGCTGCATACTACATAAGGCAGGCGTCATTTCGATCATCAACACACGCTGACCACTCCTCGCGGTACTGGCGGCATGTGCTGGAATTAGAACCATACCTTGCAATATTAGTAATGCACCAACCCCCACTGTGGTATTCATTTTACTCATGAAATGCTTGTTGATTAGGCTTGCGTGACTTTTATTCAAAATTTTGATTGGTTTGATCGCTGAATGAACATTCGAATGACTCAGGGTCGCCGTCAGGTTAGATGGCGAGTGCACCTGCGTAGATGACTGACGTCTAACTTTCGATAACATACATAGAGTAAAGTATTTTTTGATCATAAGGGCTGGAGGCATCTAGCAGTGATAAAATATAGGCTATCGCTTAGATTATGGCGTTTGACATACAAACACTCATACCACTAAACATAGAGCTAAAAAATATGAACAGCGATTTGTAAATATCAATTAAAGACAATGATTAATGCAATGGTAACAAATCGTTTTTTTTAATCTATAGCAGAAACGTAAACATGAGATTAGGACGACTAAAATCAATGTATAAAAATAAGCCACCAACGATAACTCGTCAGTGGCTTATTTGAATCGTAAATGAATGCTCTAAAAAGAAGAAGGAACGGTACCCATGCGCTGGCTAATAGGCTGACTACGACCCAATAAACTACTATAGATAGTGGCATTTTCCATCACATGCTTGACGTAATTGCGCGTTTCAGGAAAGGCAATAGACTCAACATATTGATCTGCTGCAAGTGACCCATACACTGGCTGCCAGCGTTTGGCATTGTTAGGTCCAGCATTGTAGCCTGCTGTAGCAACGACTGGCTGACGGTTCAACTTGCTCAAGATATCACCCATATACCATGTACCATAGCGGATATTGGTATCACCACTATTAGCACGGCTAGCACTATAGGTCTCACCTAGATTACGAGCGATATATTTCGCTGTATCAGGCATGACCTGCATCAGTCCACTTGCCCCAACGTTTGAGCGTGCAGAAGTCACAAAACGACTCTCTTGACGCATAATGCCATAAGCCCACTCTGGATCGATGCCAGCAGATTGGCTGTAGCGAACGACAGCATCTTGGTGCGGCATTGGGTGCGACAGTGCTAAGCTATCAACTCTATCCGTATTATCAACCGCGTAAATTGCACGATCGAGCCAGCCCATATCATGTGCTTGACGGGCAGCAGCAATGATTAGATTGTCATCACGCTTGTCGCGTGCCTGCTTCACCGCCCAGTTCCACTCTCGATTGGCATAAGCACGACTAGCGTCAGAGTTATATAAGGCAAAAGCACGAGCAAAGTTGCCATCTTGCATAACACGTGCGCGATCCGAGGTACTCACGTTGGGTAGATTACTACCACCGAACTGGCTAGCATCGAAGCGCTGACCAATTTTATCTTTTGCCATTAAACCGTAATACTCATTACTTTTTGCGATGTTCTTATACATCTTTTTGGCAGTGTTACGTTTGCTTGAATCGCTCGATTGCTCATATGCACGTGCTAACCAATACTGCCACTGGCTGCTCTTTTGAGTTTCGCTCTCCATTCTAGAAATGGCTTCGACCACATCATCCCATTGGCTAAAGCGAATGGCTGCCATGGCATAATCTTCGGCTTCTTCAAAATTAAAGTCGTTATCTAAGCTGTTACGGAACCATTCAACGGCCTCAGCATTAAAGCCATCATCGGTATTGTGGTTCATACGCTGTACGCCGAGGATACGATAAGCATAGCGACGGGTGTCATCATTCAACAACTTCACTGAACGCTGGTTGTCTTGTTTGATATCAAAATCTAACTGTAGCGCAGCCTCACGATAAGACTTGTCAGCGACACGGCCTAACGCATACAGGTAGAGATATTGATTGGTCTGACTGGCAGACTGTCTACCAAAACTGGTAAAAAATGAAGACGGACTCAGCTGAATCTCACTCAATGCTGAATAAGCAATAGGTGTACCTAGGCGTGATGACAACGCCATAATATCGCCTGTCTTACCTTTACGTAGCATACGCTTAAGACGAGAAGTACGATCTTGATCACTAATCAATGCGTTATTATTCATCTCCATCGCTAACTGATCACACAATGCTGGCTGCTTCTGCGTATTCAGCCAGACATCAGACTTGGCTGCCATAGCACGCATCGTGTCGCCACCATTATTAAAGCCAAGCGCAACCGCACAGCGCTCACTGGCATCGGCATTGGTAATTAAATTCGCTACTTGGCGTACTGACGCATAATCATTTGACCCTGCTTTGGTCTCTGCAAAATCCGCAACCAACTTCTCAGCCATCACAGTATTAGGATACTGACGTACGAACTGTGACACCGCTGCCGCACTTTGTGAATTAAGATCCAGATTCATTCGCCAATACGTTGGATACATCGCAAACAAACCACCACTCATCGCTTGCTCATAACCATAAAGGGCGCTGACATCACCTCGGTCCGCGGCGCTTGCTGCTGACATAAATGAGTCAATACTGCTGTCTTGCTGATAGTTATTCTCTTGCTGGTAGCTCTCGCTATCACCCCATGTCAGCTCTGCACAAGCAACTTGCGACAGCCCTAACGCACTCGCTGCCGTCGCCAAACTCAGCGCACTCACCCGCAGCCTGCCTGCTCTAGATCGCTCAGAACTACGCTTTTGACTGGCCAACTCTCTATCCTTGATGCTATGAGCAACGCGCAACTCTGTCATATTGACTCTCTTTATTATGTCTCTACAAATAATTAAACAGCGATTTATAACGTACCGCTAAGGTGGTTTTATTCATCATACTATACTCGCTGCACTTTCAACCATAGCCTTTACCTTTTGTTAATAAATAGGACAGTACGGTGTAACATAGAAATGATGTCGAGTCGTATTTTTTATCAAAAGCGCTGCTAACTCCAGTAAACAATTGATACCGTTATGAATAATTTATAATATTGACCAACGATCACCCACGCTAATTTTTCACATTGGTAGAGGGTTGTGATAAAATACGCCACCTGTTAATCGTCTACCCCGCTATATTTTTAGTCAATCATGGACTTATCCTTATGAGTGTTACTGTATTCAACCCCCGCATCAAAGACGCTGCTGTTACTGAAGCAACTGCTGCCGCGCCTGCTGTCACTGCACTCAATGAAGCAAGTTCAGCCCAATCTCCTGTAAACAAAACAGCTACCAAAAAAGTCTTTGTCACTACTCAAGGCTGCCAGATGAATGTCTATGACTCTGGCAAAATGCTCGACGTGCTCGGTGATTCCCACGGTATGGAAGTCACGCATGATATCGACGAAGCCGATGTATTGTTAATGAATACCTGCTCTATCCGCGAAAAAGCGCAAGAGAAAGTCTTTTCAGAATTGGGTCGCTGGCGCAAACTAAAAGAAAAACGCCCTGACCTTGTGATTGGTGTCGGTGGTTGCGTGGCCTCACAAGAAGGCGATAACATTCAAAAACGTGCGCCTTACGTCGATATGGTTTTTGGCCCGCAAACCTTACATCGTCTACCAGAGCTATATGATCAATCACATGAACAGCGTGAGATTGCGCCTAAAAACCGTATCGGCACAGTTGACGTATCCTTCCCAAGTATTGAAAAATTCGACTTTTTGCCAGAGCCAAGAGTAGAAGGCTTTAAAGCGTTTGTCTCTATTATGGAAGGTTGCTCAAAATATTGCTCATTTTGCGTAGTGCCTTATACCCGCGGTGAAGAATTGTCTCGCCCACTCGATGACGTATTGGCTGAGATTGATAGCTTAGCCGCGCAAGGCGTGCGTGAAATTAACCTCTTGGGTCAAAACGTCAACGGCTATCGCGGTGAAAAGGATAATGGCAGCATTTGCCGTTTCGCCGAGCTATTGCATTATGTCTCACATGTCGATGGTGTCGAGCGTATTCGTTATACGACCAGCCATCCGCTAGAGTTCACTGATGACATCATTGATGCCTATGCACAATTGCCAGAGCTGGTATCACACTTACATCTACCGGTTCAAAGTGGCTCAAATGCTATCTTGGCAGCGATGAAGCGCAACCATACGATTGATGTGTATATCAATCAGATTAATAAGCTAAAAGCCATTCGTCCTGATATTCACTTATCGAGCGACTTTATCATTGGCTTCCCTGGTGAGACGGATCAAGACTTCCAAGATACGTTGAACTTAGCAAAAGAACTGAACTTCGATCACTCTTACAGCTTTATCTACTCTAAGCGTCCAGGTACGCCAGCCGCTGAGTTGCCAGATGACGTGAGTTTCAAAACTAAAAAAGAGCGCTTGGCAGAATTCCAAAAAGTCATCATTGACTCAACACTTGCCAAAACGCATGAGATGGTCGGCACCACGACACGTGTGTTGGTGGAGCAAGTTGCCAACCGTCATCCCGACTGCTTAATCGGTACTGCAGATAACACCCGTACCGTCATGTTCCCTCATGATGTTGAGAAAATGGATGAGATGTTGGGTAAACTCGTGAGCGTACGTATTACTGATTTCGTCAGCCCGCACATGGTGAAAGGTGAGCTGATCGAAGTATTGGCGTAACCGTTAAATTATAAATCTAAGTAAGAATAAAAAAAGCCGTTCACTATCATAGCGAACGGCTTTTTTGTTGTTTAAATTTAAGATTAAGATGAACGGTTGCTACTCCGATAGCCAATCTGTCTTCCGTAACTGCTGCTTAGTCTCACGGCGACGTTTTTTTCGGACGATATCGATATCTTCCTTTTCGTGAATACCACCTTTTCTTAACAGTGGATCCAGTGCCAAATAGTTGCGCGGCTTGACTGTGCTTAGCGATTGCTGTGCACCTGTTTCAGCTTTTTGTTCTAACTGCCGTTCAATCTGTTTGGCTTTCTTTAATGTTTGTTTTAAGCTCATTATTTTATCCTTTATTCTTTGCTACATCTTCTATAGCCTTTAATTTTTGTGGCATATCTTTACCTGTGGCCATCAAGATGTCGTGGTGGTTGCTACAGATAAGCCAGTTATACTTTTTAGAAACAAAATAGCACTCGTCAAAGAAGCAGATTTCATCGAGTATTTTTATTATTGCCTCAATCTTGCCCTCGTAAAACCAGATTTTTGAACGCTCGTTGAATGTTCCTGTTACACCAAACCAAATACTTTCATTGGGCTGAATTAAACGTAACAAGTAATTCTCGAGAGAATCTTTGATTTCCATTGAATACGTTTCTTGTATCAGATTTTGCCATAACCAAACTGGACGGCTTTTACCATTTTCAATTTTGCAAAAGGTTTGATAAATCTGCTCTTCTATGCCTTTGTAATCATCGTAAGGGGTTAGAACTCGAAAAGATTTATCCGTTAAATTCAGCTCAGTTTTCAAGCACATAATCTCTGCTCGTATATCAGCCCATTCTTTTGATTGGGGTCTTTTTTTACCATTTTTGTTGATATAAGGATAATCTCTCATAATTGTCTCCTTAATTTGATCTTGTCTTATAGGATGCTAACAGTTAAAACAAGATCAAGTTTTATAAAAAAACTAGCCTTTAATACACATGACCTGCTTCAGCGTATGCACCACTTCGACCAAATCCGTTTGATTTGCCATCACTTCATCGATGTCTTTATAAGCGCCGGGTATCTCATCGATAACGCCTTTATCTTTGCGACATTCGACACCATCCGTCTGCGCCTTTAGCTCATCGATGGTAAATGCTCGCATGGCTTTACCTCGACTCATCTGTCGCCCTGCCCCATGTGAACATGAGCAAAACGATTCAGCCTCGCCCAGACCACGTACGATAAAGGACTTTGCGCCCATAGAGCCTGGGATAATGCCGAGCTCACCTGTATAGGCACTGATTGCACCTTTACGGGTCACATAGACTTGCTCACCAAAATGCACCTCTTCATTGACATAATTATGATGACAATTGATGGCTTCTTTGGTCAGCTGAAACCGTGGCAATCCCGCTTGTGGCGACTGCAAAGACTTAATCACTAAGCGCATCATCTCACGGCGGTTCTCAAGCGCGTAGTCCTGTGCCCAGCCTACTGCTTCAACATAATCAGCAAAGCTATCAGATCCTTCTGCAAAGTAAGACAAATCACGATCTGGCACATGACCAAAGCGCGATTGACGCTCTTTTTTTGCTAAATTGATAAAGTACTGGCCGATACAGTTACCAATGCCGCGGCTGCCAGAATGCAACATCACCCAGACATCTTTATTTTCATCCAAGCAAAGCTCAATGAAATGATTGCCACCACCCAGTGTTCCAAGTTGCTTCGCCCACGTGCGCTCAAAACCTCTGAGCATTTTGAGTAAACCTGGGTGCTTATCAGTAATTGGTTTTAGGCGTTTGCCTAATGGATCAAGCGTTGAATTCTTGGCTTGGATTTGTTTGTGCATGTTAAAGCCGACTGGTACTTGTTGCTCCACTACTGAGCGTAATGACCTTAAGCTGTCAGGCAAATCACTCGCTGTCAGGGACAAACGCACCGCGTTCATACCGCAGCCAATATCGACACCGACTGCGGCAGGAATGATGGCGGACTTGGTCGGAATCACACTGCCGACTGTTGCGCCTTTGCCAACGTGCACATCGGGCATCACCGCAATGTGTGAGTGTACAAACTCTAGCTGGGCTAGATTGCGCAATTGCTGCATTGCACCTTGCTCAACATCTGAGGTGTAAATCTTGACGGGTACGCCGTGTTTGCGGTTTTCATTTAATATTAATTGAATGCTCATGATTTATTATTTCCGTTTTATTATTTTTATAACCATGCATATTTTTTAATTTACTAATTTTTAGATATTACTTACCCGTCTGCATTAAACGATACGTTTAATAAGCACATAGGTTAATAAATCATAAAATAAAGACAATAAAATACCGTTTTTTATTAATTAAAAAATCAATAAAAATTCATGGTTAATTTATTATAGACGTTTTAAAGAAAGGTTTTACCGTACCAAAATTGAGAGCATAAATATTATGCGCGCAGAAAGGCATACGCTAAACAATAGCGTGAATCGCCTCATTAGCAATAACGATAAAGTAAAATGTTAGGTAGACAGATAACAGCAAGCACAATATGGCTTAGCACAATCGCAGAGCAATTTTGGCACGGTAGACTTAGAAGAGGGATAGCGCAAGTAGATACAGAAGGCTATGCTTTGATATCAATAAATAGGATATCACTCAGTAGCTTGTATATAGATTCAGCCAAACCTTTTCGAAGTCGTCATTGCTGTCAGGTAGTTTACACATTCAATCTTTAAAAACGTCTTGATAGTTAAATAGGACACGATGATTCCTCCATAGGTTGTGGCTAATTTTGTGGGCAATAGTAGCAGATGTATTTGAATGACTTATCGCTTACATAGAAGCTGATAAATCAATGTGATAATAATAACGATTTAAAAAATAAAGTCAATAATTAATTTAATTTAAATAGAGATTACTATAAAAATTATATTTCATTAAACT
>NZ_JBVFXW010000031.1:0-41244 GCF_055522395.1 Psychrobacter sp. TPE 89C | reverse complement strand
TTTTAATATTTATTTAGGGTGTGTCATCAATTAGATTGTGAGGCTTAAAATGAGAAAAATTGTAGCTAAACAAGGAAGAAATTGCCGTTAATATGAACATATTGACAAAATTTCTAACGATGTTTAGCAAAATTTAGCCATTTTAAGACCACTAAATGTATTCATGTACTAATTGATGACACGCCCTAGCCTAATGATGAGTCGTATTATGAGTTTATCTCCATTGCAACGTTACGAGCAAGCCGTCAGTACAGATGAGTTTACTCAAGATGAGCAACAATTCAAGGCCATGAGCTATCTTGATGAGATACATCATCAGCTCGTCAATAGTGTGCCACAAAAGAAAAGTTTTTTTAGCTTTTTAAAAGCCAAGCCCGTAGCACCAACAGGCATATATATGTGGGGCGGCGTAGGTCGCGGTAAAACATGGATGATGGACATGTTCTATGATTCATTGACCATTGATCGCAAGATGCGCCTGCATTTCCATCACTTTATGCAGCGTGTGCATCAAGAACTACACAAGCTACAAGGCGAGAGTGACCCCTTAGAGAAAGTAGCTGATATTATCTATGAAGAGGCGGTCATCATTTGTTTTGATGAGTTCTTTGTCTCTAACGTCTCTGATGCCATGATTTTGGGCGATTTGTTTACCATGCTGTTCAATCGTGGTATCACGTTGGTCGCCACCTCAAATATTGAGCCGTCGGGGCTATATAAAGATGGTTTGCATCGTGACCGTTTTATGCCAGCCATTGCTGAAGTTGAACGCCATACGGCGGTGATGAATATCGACTCTGGTATCGATTATCGTTTGCGCGTGTTACAACAGGCTGAGTTATATGAGTCGCCAATGACCAAAGCCAATCATCATTGGCTAGCCAACCGTTTTGCCAGCTTGTCTAATAATCAGAAAATTAGTAATGAACCAATTACTATTAATGGACGAGAAATAAAAATCAATGCTCGCACCGAAGATATTCTATTTTGCGACTTCCGTCATTTGTGCATGGAACCACGCTCAGCATCTGATTTTATTGAAATCGCTAAGCAGTTCAGTACCGTATTGGTTAATGCTGTCCCTGCTTTAGAGGATGACACTTACCGTGATCCAACGCGTCGTTTTATTTATCTGGTCGATGAGTTTTATGATCGCCGCGTAAAACTCTTGGTGCGAGCAGAGCAATCGATTTTGGAGTTGTATCAAGGACAGAAGCTAGCGTTTGAGATTGAGCGTACACGTTCACGCTTGCTTGAGATGCAGTCAGAAGATTATTTGCGCATGGAGCATCGTGTCGAAGTTGCTCCAGCATAAAAGGAGCAGTTTTTTAGATAAAAAATAATAATAAATAAGGAACGATAATGACCACATCTGACAACAATGATAAAAAACTGTCTATCAAAGATGTAACCACTGACAGTATGCCGATTACCAGTGAAGAGATGATTGGCTGGATCAACTCAAGACGTAGTATGGGGAATCTGGATGCACCAGCACCCACTCATGCACAGGTTGAAACAGCGATTGGATGTGCGGCAACAGCACCAGACCATAAAAAACTACAACCATGGCGTTTTATCATCACTGAAGGCGATGCTCGTCATGAGCTAGGCAATGCTTTAGCAGAAGCTGCCCAAGTGAAAGCGGTGCAAGAAGGAGAAGAGCTGTCTAAAAAAGACATTGAAAAGGCTCATAATATGCCTTTACGTGCGCCCATGATTATTACTGTCGTTACTAAAATACAAGCGCACAAAAAAGTCCCACCTTTTGAGCAAATGCTAAGTGCTGGTGCTGCTGTTCAAAATCTTATTTTGGCACTAAAAGCGCAAGGGTTTAGTACCGTGTGGCGTACTGGGTTGTTATGTAACGAACCAGCTGTCAAAGCCTACTTTAATGTTGGTCCAGATGATTATGTCACGGCTTTTGTTTATACTGGGACCAGTCCTAAAGACGAGGCACCACGTAAAGCCATTGATATCGAGTCGTTAGTACGATTTGAGTCATAGCGCCTCTGAGCATCGCCTGTTTAGTCAAAAAAGCCAGATAGCCTCAGCACCTAAAATGCCTAAGTCATGATACGTTCTATTAATAATAAGTCAGTCAACATGGATAAAAGAATATGACCAGCCCCAATAATAGCCATAAAAAAACCAGTCACGAACATAGCGAAACAGATAAGAATACGCCAGAAAAGCAAAACAGTCTGCTGGCAGGTATCATCGAGCGTGCAACCAAATCAGGTATTGGCCGTAAAAAGCTAAATCCTAGTGCGGTAGAGTCCGCAGTGGCAAAAAACATGGCGGATATTCACAGTAACCCTACCAAGCTGCGTTTGGCATTTTTAGGTGGTGGTAGTTTTGGTACGGCAATGGCAAATTTGGCGGCCCGCAATGGCTGTGATACCACGCTATGGGTACGTAATAAACGCACTGTAAAAGCGATGGTAAAAACCCAAACCAATAAAAAATACTTGCCAGGTTATAAGCTTGATGATCGTCTCAAATACAGCCATGATTTGGCAGCAAGCGTCAAAGACAAGGACATCATTTTTATTGCTGTGCCGGGTTTGGCGTTTCGAGAGACCCTAAAAAATATTGCGCCATTTATCAGTGGACAGTCTATTGTGTCATTGACCAAAGGGATGGAGAAGGACACCTTTGCAATGATGAGCGACATTATTAAAGAGGTTTTGCCAGAAGTGAATTTTGGTGTCATGTCAGGGCCAAACCTTGCTATAGAAATCATGAAAAACATGCCGTCTGCTACCGTCATCGCTAGTGAGTCTGAGCCATTACGCCATGCGGTACAAGCTGCGCTACACAGTGCGTTCTTTCGAGTATTTGCTAGTGATGATGTAAAAGGTGTGGAGCTGGGCGGTGCACTCAAAAACATCTATGCGATTGCAATGGGTATGGCAGCGGCCTACGATGTCGGTGAAAACACCAAAGCGATGATACTGACCCGTGCCTTGGCAGAAATGAGTCGTTTTGGCGTGGAAGCGGGTGCGAATCCACTAACGTTTTTAGGGTTGTCTGGCGTTGGCGATTTATACGCCACTTGTAGCTCAGAGTTGAGTCGTAATTACCGTATCGGTAATATGCTTGGCCGTGGTATGAGCATCGATGCAGCAGTGAAAAAACTTGGTCAGACGGCTGAAGGGGTCAACACCATTCAGCAAGTGCATGAGAAAGCCACCAAAGAAGGTATTTATATGCCTATTACTCATGCGCTTTATGCGGTTATTTATGAAGATAAAGCAGCATTGGGTGTGGCGTTACATCTCATGGAAGCAGGATTCCGCAGTGATGTCGAATTTGTTATGGCACATGACCACAGCAATGCGGCACTTACTGCGCAAATGAAGACGTCAAGCGACAGCACTGATGATGAAAGTGGCGATACTGACAGTAAGTAAAAACCCCAATGTTAAATGATGACGTTGTCTTAAAAGTGATTATTCTGAAAACAACGCCATCATGACAGTACATCAAGGAAGGTTATGAAAATTATACTCGTTCGTCATGGTCAAGCAGAAGATGAATCGCGCCCAGACAGCGCGCGTCAGTTAACGGATTTTGGTCAACAGCAAGCCATACAAACGGCAGAGTATGTGACGGCTCATTACAATCCCGATTACTTTGTCGTTAGTCCTTACGATAGAGCGCAGCAGACACTAGCTGAATTTCAGTCGAGAGCATCTACAGTACCATCGGTCGTATTAAAAAACATTACTCCTTCTGATGATGCGCGTCAGGCTCTCATAGATTTGGCTAATATTGAAGCTGAGTGTCTGGTCGTCGTGTGTCATATGTCTATCGTTGCTTATATCGCTGGTCTATTAACCGGTGATTATCCTGAATCATTTTCTTTGGCAGAAGCCAGAGTATTTGAGATGGAATTTGTGATGATGGATATGGCAACTGAGATTGATCGCTTTGTACCTGAGCAGCCTTACTAAGCTCTTTACTCATATATCTTTTTACAGTTATAAGTCAATTATTAATGATTGGTTCCCGACCAAAGCGTATCATATGAAAGGTCGAAAAACTGGCTGTTTATGGCAGTTGTCCATGATAATCATAAAACCGATACGCAAAGTAATATCTATCACAAACTCTTAAAAGAAGTCAGAGCAAATAATCCAATTCAGGGATAAGTGCTCACCATTTCATGCCTGTGTGTTCTCTAAGCATGCGGTATCTTCCAGCACAGTATTATGAATACATCGCTCTCAAATCACTGTTTATCATGAGACTCATTGAAAAGCAGCTCGTTTGCTACCATCAAATAGTGATTAGTTACTGTTAATTATGGAACTTTACTATGAATTATTCTCCTAATAACAATTCTGATGATCGTTTGCAAAAACAGACAAAAACTGCTGATAACAGTCATCATGAATCAGGTGGGGCTAGTTTTAATAATGAGGGGTTTAATGATGAGCGTTCTGATTATGGTGTATCTCAGCAACGACAAGGTAATATGATGAGCGACAGTATGAATAACGATAATATGAATAACGACAAGCGCCGTTCTCTCACCACTTATAACCACATTACTTATTTTTTATACGTGATTAGCTATTTTACTGCTGGGTTATTGTGGATTGTGCCGATTGTGATGAACTATGCCAAGCGTAACGATGCAAATGGCTCATGGCTGGCCACACATTTTGATTGGCAGATTAAGACTTTTTGGTACAGTATTGTTTTGTTTCTAATCGGCATCGTTATTATAACGTTTGCCTTGGGCGGCTTTGGTGTCAGCATATTGGCTGATAGTGGTCATATCGCTATTGGATCGTTACTGTTGGCTGGATTTGGTTTCTTAATTATGATATTTACCTTTGTCTGGCATCTATACCGTATCGTACGTGGTTGGATAGCTCTGACGGATGGTCGTCCTGTGCCTTGATAGCCAGTTAATCACTATTTATCTACACCGGCTGTGGTTTTAATATAGAAATTTACCGCAGGAAACTTTGCTCTTATTTCTGTTAAGCTGATATAATCGCAGCGCCTGATTTCATTCGCACTTTTTATTCACTCGTTCTTTTTAGCAGGGTCTGTCATTACTATGTCTTATGCCTTACTTCGTCCTTTTTTCTTTAAGATGGATCCCGAGCACGCCCACGAAATGACCTTGTCCTTATTGGATAAAGCTCATAAAGCGCGTGTTTTAGGTTTGGTGTACGGTCAGTCGATGCAGCCAACAGACTGTATGGGTTTACAGTTTTCTAATCCAGTAGGCCTAGCCGCAGGATTGGATAAAAACGGTGATTATATTGATGCCTTGGCTGAGTTAGGGTTTGGTTTTATAGAAGTCGGAACGGTCACACCGAGGCCACAGATAGGTAATGATAAGCCAAGATTGTTTAGAATAAAACAAGCAGATGCCATTATTAACCGTATGGGCTTTAATAACCAAGGTGTCGATTATCTGATCGAAAATGTCAAACGTTGCAAATACAAAGGCAATATTGGCATTAATATTGGTAAAAATGCTGATACGCCAGTAGAGCAGGCAGCAGATGATTACGTTTATTGTTTAGAGCGTGCTTATCCGCATGCCTCTTATATTACCGTCAATATCTCTTCGCCAAATACCAAAAACTTACGTGATCTGCAAAGTGGTGAAGCACTAACTCAGCTTTTAGATACCATCAAAAATCGCCATAGCCAATTGGCGACCGAATATGGTTTTTATGTGCCATTGGTACTGAAAGTTGCTCCTGATTTAGAGCCTCTACAAGTAGACTATATTTCACAGCAGCTGATAGATTTTGAAATTGATGGTTTGATTGCGACCAATACGACTTTGAGCCGTGTCGGCGTAGAAGACTTGCGTGATGGTGATCAAATGGGTGGCCTATCTGGTCGTCCAGTGAGCCACATTAGCACCCAAATTTTACAACAGTTCTCTGATCAGCTAGAGGGTAAAGTCGCATTGATCGGTGTCGGTGGTATCGATAGTGGTGCCAAAGCCGTCAAGAAAATTCAAGCTGGTGCAGAGATGGTGCAGCTCTATACGGGGCTTATCTATCGTGGACCTGGATTGGTACAGTCTTGTATTCAGGCAATCGGTGGCTATTACGATGCCATGGAAAGCTAATCTGTCCACTAATTCATTACAAATTGAATGCTCAAAAATTAATCTTGTCATAAATACTTAAGTAAATACTTGATAAAAATACCATAGGGTATGAGGCATAGAAAATGAGTGGTCTGGATATTGTGATTGCTATTGTTGTCTTGGTTGGCTTGTGGCGCGGCTTTCAAGTAGGGTTGATTAAGACAGCCATTGGTTTGGTCGGTTGGTTGATTGCGCTAGTCGCTGCTACGCGTCTGGCGGGTGTTGTGTCGCCTCAATTAGCAGGTATAGTAGAAAATCCTGTCTTACAAATGGCCATGGCATTTTTATTAGTGGTGATTGTGATATTAGCCATCATGCACACTGTTGCATTCGTATTCTCAGGGGTGCTCAAAACCTTACGTCTGGATATCGTTGATAAGATGGCAGGTGGCGTCCTTGGTGCAGCTAAAAACGTATTAATGGTCTTAGTCGTTCTGAGTGTCAGTGCGCCGCTATTGGTACAGATGCCGCAATGGCAAACCTCAGTGCTAGCGCCAGAGCTAATGCCTTATGCACCGATGGGTAAAGCATTGGTGTCAGATGTGCTTGGTATGGCTTGGGATCAAGTTAATCAGTCATAAGATAATCGATTATATGTTTGAGCCCTAACGCTATGATTTTTATCATTTCTCTTTTACCCTTCAAGCTTTTATAGCATCAATAACATCGTATTCGACATTCATTCTTGAAAAAATAATTTTTGATAGCAGTTAAGGTTCATAAATCAGCATCAGTGAATTATGGATGCTGATTTATGAAAACCGAAAAGATAAATGCTTGTTAAATGTTTCGTAAATATCATCAGGTCGACGGCGAGTGACAGCACGCATTTTAGATAGTGTGCCGTCTAATTTTTTGCCGTTATTGTAGTACTAATGTATGGGTCAAAATAGGATATAGCTATTATGTGTGGAGTCATTGGAGTTGCAGCTCACGAACCAGTCAATCAGATACTTTATGACGGTTTGACGATGCTACAGCATCGCGGGCAAGATGCAGCAGGTATTGTCACTTTGCAAGATGGACGACTCTATCTACGTAAAGAAAATGGCATGGTACGTGACGTGTTTATGAATCGTCATATGATGAAACTGGTTGGTAAGTTCGGTATCGGTCACGTTCGTTACCCAACGGCAGGCACGTCAAGCAGTGCTGAAGCTCAACCATTTTATGTCAATTCACCTTATGGTATTACCCTTGCGCACAATGGTAACTTGACCAATGCTGAGAGCTTGGCCAAGTCTTTGTACATCGAAGATCGCCGCCATCTTAATACTGATTCAGATTCTGAAGTACTCTTGAACGTACTGGCCCATGAAATGCAGAATTTGGGTAAAACCAAAGCAACGCCTGCTGATATATTTGAAGCAGTCACGGCTGTATATGGCCGTGTCGAAGGCGCTTATGGTGTTGTCGCACTTATTACTGGTCATGGTTTACTTGCCTTTCGTGACCCGAACGGTATCCGTCCGCTTATCTATGGTAAGCGTATGGCTCCAAATGGCGGCACCGAGTATATGGTCGCTTCAGAGTCAGTCGCATTGACAGGATCTGGATTTACGATTATTCGTGATGTCAAACCAGGCGAAGCTATCTTTATTGATCTCGATCATAAAATACATACCCATCAGTGCGTAGAGCAAAAAGAATACACACCATGTATCTTTGAGTATGTTTATTTTGCCCGTCCAGATTCAATCATGGACAATATCTCAGTTTATAAAGCTCGCTTACGTATGGGTGAAAAACTGGCAGATAAAATCATGGCTGAATGGGGCGAAGATCACGATATCGATGTGGTTATTCCTATTCCAGATACCTCGCGTACTTCTGCGATGGAGTTGGCGCTTAAGATGAATGTTAAGTACCGTGAAGGGTTTATGAAAAACCGCTATATCGGTCGTACCTTCATCATGCCAGGTCAGCAACAACGCAAAAAATCTGTCCGTCAGAAACTCAGCGCTGTGCCGTTAGAATTCAAAGGTAAAAACGTACTGTTGGTTGATGACTCGATCGTTCGTGGTACGACGTGTCATGAAATCATTCAAATGGCTCGAGACGCTGGTGCCAATAAAGTATTTTTTGCGAGTGCGGCGCCACCGGTTAAGTATCCAAACGTGTATGGTATCGATATGCCAGTACGTAGCGAGCTAATTGCTTCAGGTCACACCGTTGAAGAAGTGCGTGAAATAATCGGTGCTGATCGTTTGATTTTCCAAGACTTGGATGACTTGATTGATGCAGTAAAAGATACCAAACACAGTAAAGTTGAAGGTTTTGATTGTGCTGTATTCAATGGTTGCTACATCACTGGGCAAATCAATGAAGCGTATCTTGATCATCTACAAGAGCAGCGTAATGACACGGCTAAGACAGGTAAAAAAGGTGTGCAAATAGTGGCTGATACCCCAGTCGACATGATGGGTGTTGAAGAGCTTTAAGAAGCAACCCTTCTTAATTAGCTAGCTCTATACAGTATGCTTAGAAAAAGGCTGGATTCTCAATAGAATCCAGCCTTTTTTATGTTTGAAATATTGTTTAACGTTTTGTTTGGCACTGAATTCTAGCTAGTGCTTTTAGCCTAGAAAGTTAGTAAATATCCATAGTAAACCATTAATAGCAGCAATACCGACAATCATGCTGACTAATAATTGACGGCTGATATGGTAGACAAGTAAGACTAAAAGTAGGGCACCGATTTGTGCCATCAATAGATGCAACTCAGCACTATCTAGAGCCGTGGTCGCAGATAGGTTTTGATAAGAGAGACTGGTCAAAATGAGCAACACCATCACGGACAGCGGTAAGCTCTCATTCAATCGATGCAACCAAGGTGTGTCTAATAGTTTTCTGGGTATTAAGGAAGGTAGGGCGCGCGTGATAAAGGTAACAGCGGCCATCGCAAAAGTCGCGAAAATAAGATAACTACTGGTCATCAGTTTCTCCTGCCATGTTACTTTTTTCTTCCATGCCTCGCTGCACCCAAAATCCACGTGCTAAAATCAGCAACATACAAATGGTAATCGCGACTAATAGTAACCAGTTACTCGTAAATAAAGAGGCTGCTGCTAGAGAGACTACGGCAATGCCAATTGGAAAATAGCGTTTGATACTTTGAAACTGCTCATAAGCCAAAATCGCAAACAAGCAAACCAAAGCGAAATCTAAATGAGGTACCAAGTCGCTGAGCGTACTGCCAATCATGATACCAATCGTACTGGCCAGTACCCACCAACTTTGGTTAAAGAGGCTGATTGGTAGTATCAGGGACTGTCGCGACTCATTGGGCAAGCTGGTCATGACTGAAAAAGTCTCGTCAGTCAGTGCAAACAGGCAATAGGTTTTGGCAAGTTTGTTCTGTGGTAGATATTGCAATAAAGGCATACCATAAAAGACATGACGTAAATTAATAGCTGCAATGTTTGTCGCGATATTGCCAATCGGCAAACCAGCGCTCAGCATGGGTAAACAAGCATACTGTGCAGCGCCAGCATACAATACTATACTGAGCATAATGATAGCCCACACAGGGATACCAGCAACTTGCGCGAGTACACCAAAGGCAATACCCGCAGGTAAGTAGCCCATTGCCACGGGTAAGCTTTTTTTGAAGCCTGCAGCCCAGTCATAGCGCATTTTATATGGCTGATGCAATTCTTTTGAACGAGTAGTCACAGAATATCCTAATGGTCTTTGTGTTCAAATTAAATTGAACCAACTATATTACAAACACTTTATAAAAATACGTTATTCAACACCATGTAGTTGAGAGTGGTATTAAGCTTCCAGCTGTAGATTTTCGTAGCTGCCTGTTTGATGTGCGTGGTACAGGAAGCCACCTAAAATAATTAGCCTAAGCAGTAATAAACACCACACACTTAACCAAATACCAGTCATGTCCCACTGTTGATAGAGAAGCCAACTGAGTGGGAAAAATATAGCAGCAAGTATCAGAGCCGCATTACGGATTACATGGCCAGCTGTTAAGCCAAAAAATATACCATCTAACCAATAGGCACCGACCCCGACGAGGGGTAGCAATACGGCATAAAGGTGGTAGTGATACGCCAACGTGAAGACCGTTTCGATATTGGTCATAAACCCTAAGTACGTTGGCATTGCAAGCCACCATATAGCACTCAAGGCGATAGCGAGTCCGTAACTGACAATACCTGTGCGCTTAATAATAATGCGAAAACGTGGCCAATCTCGGCGTCCAGCGGCTTGACCACTTAACGTCTCAGCGGAAACTGCAACACCATCAAGGGCAAAGGCTGAGATACTCAGGACTTGTAGTAAAATAGCATTGGCCGCCAGTATGACATCACCACTTTGAGCAGACAGACGAGTAATCCAAGCAAAACTCAAGGTTAAGATGAGTGTGCGAATAAAGATATCTTTATTTAATGAGAACAGCCTAAGTATTCGCTCTTTAGTGAAGTATTGCTTATCGGCAGTAAATAAAGCCAGCCAAGATATTTGCAGATGATGACGACTTAACCATAGTGCTAATAACACACCAAACCAGAAAGCAATGGTCGTACCTAATGCCACACCGGCCAAACCCATTTTCATCGTAAAGACAAAAAACAAAGTCAGGACGATATTGAGTATGGCAATAAAACCTTGTTGATATAGCATATAGCGAGTTTTACCTTGCCCAGCAAACCAACCAATAAATGCAAAGTTCATCAGCTCAGCAATCACGCTCCAAAACCTAACATCTAAGTAAGTCTGTGCAGCACGTCCACTATCTGGATTGGCTGATAGTGCTTGCAAGCCAAAATCTATCAACCAAGGCTTTGCCAATAGCAAGATAGCACCGATACCAAATGCCAGTAGTAAAGCACGTTGCAAGATAGACAGTAGTGGAGAGGGTGCTGTATTGACTGACGTTGCCGTACCATCTGTAGCACTGGTGGTATGATTGGCCAGTTTCCCCATTGCTTGTGCTGACAGTCCGGACGATGCGTATTGTAAAAAGTTAAAACTGACGAGCAACAACGACAACAACTGTATCGCGAGTCCCATACCAGCCAGTTTAGCCGTATCATTCATATTACCGACGATCGCTGTATCAATAACGCTTTGCAACGGCATGGCAAGATTGGCCAATAATACTGGCAAAGCGATGGCAATAATACGCGTATAACGGGTATCGATGGGCGGCATTGGACTAGATATGGGAGTAGTCATTTTTGGCTCGTTTATACTTAAAAACCAACAAGGATTGAGCGTAGCATATGTGCTATTTATGACAAACACAGCTACAAAGACAAAAGCACCTAGACTCATTGTTCATGAGTCAGGTGCTTTGATTTAAACGTTAGTACTGTTATGTATGACAGACTTTATAGTCAAACTTATATCAATTAAATCAGGTATCAGGCTTGCTCAGTCTATTATTAGTACTTTCACGCGCCTGTCTGTATCTAATTTATGTTGGACTGACTATAACATTTTAGTTAGCTACCATTATGATTGAATACTATTAAACATTTATTCAAACATTTTTGGATCGTTAAAAGTAACGATTTCTTCTTCAAACTCTGGTTTTACTTTTACAATAAAGTCATCACGAGATAGACCCATACGTAATGGAATCGAACTTGCGATATAAGTTGATGAATAAGTACCAGCAATTAGACCGATGAAGAGGGCAACTGAGAACCAGTATAGACCATCACCACCTAAGAACAGCATTGCTAATACCACTAACAATACCGTTGAGATGGTCATAATCGTACGGCGCAGGGTCTCTGTCAAAGACAAGTCGATAGTCTGACGCGGCGTGATACCACGAACGCGACGGAAGTTCTCACGGATACGGTCATAGACAACAATCGTATCGTTCAATGAGTAACCAATCAATGCCAAAATAGCTGCCAACACAGTTAAGTCGAATGGAAAGCCAAATAAGGCAAATACACCAATAGTGACCACTGCATCATGAAACAGCGACATGACTGCACCAAGGGATAATTTGAATTGAAAACGCAGGGCAACATAGCCAAGCATACAGGCTAGTGCTAGCGCTAACGACATCACTGAGTTTAAGTAGACTTCACTACCTACTTGACTACCGATAATATTGACGTTACTGATTTCAACATTATTATCAGCTAAGGTCAATGCTTTGGTCAGACTGGTATTGAGTCCGTCAACATTATCAGACTGAGGTGGTAGGCGAATTAGTAGCTCTTGTGATGTTCCTAGGTACTGTACGACGGCATCATCAAAACCATTGTCTGACAAGGCATTGACAACATCAACTTGTTCAACGGACTGCTCATAACGCACATCTGCTGAGACACCACCCGTGAAATCAAGTCCTAAATTCAGACCGTTTACGGCGATAGCAATGATACTACCAATAACCATTAATAAAGATAAAATGGCCATGGGCTTTTCTATCTTCATAAAAGGAATGATACGCTGGTTGCCAATGGCTTTGATACCGCCTTCAGCTTGTGCCGCCGCATCATCTGCCGCATCACCTGTTGCTAGGTTAGGCTCAGTTGCTTGAGTGGCCAGTGCTTGACTGTCTTTACTAGCACCCTTACCACCGCGACGAGCTTTACTGTTACTCGGCTGCGCTGTGACAGGGTTGTTGGTTTTAGTATTGCTACCTTTGCCATCACGGCGTGGTTTGTTACGGCGGCGCGTGCTTGCATTGTTTCCATCGCCATTTGAGCCGCCTGAACCATTTCGATCTGGACTATTCTGCTGTTCTAGAGGATTTTTATTCTCGATAGCCATAATGTTCTCCTAACCGATGCTCAGACGTTTGATGGATTTACGCTTGCCATAAGCAACTTGTACCAGCGCACGTGTGACCAGAATAGCCGTAAACAGCGAGCTGATAATACCAATAGCTAGCGTGATCGCAAAGCCTTTAATCGGACCAGTACCAATCGCAAATAAGATAAATGCGACCAATAAAGTTGTAATGTTGGCATCGAAAATACTACTAAAAGCTCGGTCAAAACCTGCCACGATAGCGGATTTCGGCCTTACTCCATTTGCAATCTCTTCACGTATTCGCTCAAAGATTAGTACGTTTGCATCAACTGCCATACCGATGGTCAAAACAATACCAGCGATACCGGGTAGGGTAAGCGATGAGCCTAGGATTGACATGATAGAGATGATGATAATCACGTTGACTGCTAGTGCTACGTTAGCGATGACACCAAACAGACGATAGAAGATAATCATAAACGCAAAGACTAGTAGATAGCCGACCTGCGTAGAAAATAGACCTTTTTCAATGTTCTCTTGACCCAGTGATGGACCAATGGTGCGTTCTTCTACAAAGTACATCGGTGCCGCAAGTGCTCCTGAACGCAGTAGTAGTGCAAGCTCAGCAGCTTCAGCACTGCTGTCTAGCCCAGTAATACGGAAAGAGGAACCTAGAACGGCTTGAATATTGGCACGGTTGATGACTTTGGTTTCAGCATAAGGCGTACGTATTTCTTCAGTCTCGCCAGTTACAGGGTCTTCTTCATAAGTAATTCTTTGCTTGTTTTCAATGAACAATACAGCCATCTGCTTACCAACAGCGGTACGAGTGGCGTTCTGCATGAGCTTGCCGCCAGCACTGTCCAAGGTAATACTTACTTCAGGTAGACCGCTTTCATCCAAGCCAGTTTGAGCATTGGTTACTTTATCGCCGCTGACAATCGCTTGACGTTCGAGCAATACAGGTGGGCCGTCTAGTGTTTCAAACGGGAATGCTTCGGTACCCGCTGGAGGAATGCCACCTGTATAGTTGTCGGCATCTTCTGCGACCATACGGAATTCAAGGTTTGCAGTACGTCCAAGGACACGTTTTGCTTCTGCAGTATCCTGTACACCTGGCAATTCTACGACGATACGATTGGCACCTTGTGATTGCACTAGGGCTTCAGTAACACCCAGCTCGGCAATACGGTTGCGTAGCGTTGTCAAGTTTTGGTTGACAGCATAACTATTTATTTCGTCAAGTGTCGCATCGTTATACGATAAGAGTAATGCAGGACCTTGATCGTCAATAGAAGATTGCAAGCTAAACGTGGTGCCCATTGATCCTTGTAGGATGTTTTGTGCACGATTGCGAGTGTCTGTATCAGCGAAATGCAGTACCACGCTTTGATCTTCGGTCTTGATACCTTTGACTGCAATGCGTTCAGCACGTAGCTCGCGACGCATGTCGCTACTAGCACCGGTCAGACGCTGCTCAAGTGCCTTGTCCATATCGACTTCGAGTACAAAGCGCACACCACCACGTAAATCAAGACCAAGCTTCATCGGTTTTGCGCCGATGTCGCGTAGCCACTGCGGTGTTGTCTGTGCTAAGTTGAGAGCGACTACATAGTTTTCGCCCAAATTTTGACGTAGCACTTCTTGCGCCTTTAGCTGATCGACTGAATTGTCAAGACGAACCAGCGCACTATTGCCTTCAAATGTGCCGTCATGGTTATCCAAACCGGTATCTTTGAGTAAGCTTTGCGACTGCGTTAATATCTCTTCAGACAGCTGTGTACCTGCAGCAGCACTCGTAATCTGCACAGCGGGCTCGTCAGGATAGAGGTTAGGGGCAGCATATAGACCGGCAATGAGTATCACGACGGTAATAAGTAAGTATTTCCAAGCGGGATATTGCATAATCACTTCTTTAAGTTGATAAACAACTGGCGACGTAGGCCACAAGTTAGCAGATGGGAAGTTAGCGATAGCAAAGGTCTAATGCTGCGTATAAAAGCCATCATCATGTACCGTTGCGATCATCCGCGGTGATAGTAAAACAAAAAATAAAAATAACCTACTCAATAAGAGTAAATATAGACTATCTAGCAGTTTATAAGACCGCTTTGTCTCACTTCTTTATAGCGAAAAATGACCGTAAATAATGTACGGTCATTTTTAGTCGTGGCATCTACTGATGATACGACCATCAAACAATCATTCATAGCAATGATTGATGATTAAATGCTTTCGATAGTGCCAGCAGGCAATACTGAGATAACAGAAGCACGTTGTACTTTGATATCAGTATTATTATTTAAGCTAACCACTGCATAGTCGCCTTCTAGGTTTTTGATGCGACCCATTAAGCCACCAGCAAAAATGATTTCACTACCAACGCTCAAGGCATTGACCATGGCACGATGCTCTTTAGTACGCTTAGACTGCGGGCGAATAACCAAGAAGTAAAAAATCGCAAAAAAAGCAACAGGCAGTAGAATCTGACCAAATAGTGACGCAGCACCTGCAGTTTCGGCAGCATGAGCAGCTTGAATAAATAAGAACATAGTTTCTCTCAGTAAGTCATGGATAATAATAAAATTAAACGCATAGTAACAAAAAATCCCAGACTTGGTAACTGTTAATCATAGCCTGAGCACGTTTTTCTTAGGGTAATCGTCAAGCCAGCGGTCATTACTTCTAGTGGCCGTATTGTTGATAACAGCATTTCTGACGACAGTATTTCTAATGCAATACGTAAGTTGTGTTTGTCGTAATGCGAATAAGTGATAATAAAGTGCTGCGATTATAGCAAATTTCAGATATATCAGTGGATATTAGGCAATCGTAGCGTAATACAAGGTATCAAAAAGCAAAGACTTAAAAAAAGCGACTTATTGTGAAATATCAGCATCAGTGCTACTATCAAATGGCAATAATTGGCTGTGTTTAGCCCACTATTTATTGGAATGTCATTAAGCCTAATAGACAGTATGAAGTTAGCTTTAAATAGCTATCTAGAAAGTGTTGGCAGATACCGTTATGTATTTCTACTTTGGTGCTGCTATTTACTCTCTACATCTGCTGCTGTTTGCTTAAGATTCCTTTTTCTCTTTTCTGTTTAGGTTACCCAACTTGTTCACCACTTTTATGTTTGTACCTCGTTTATGTCGTCCGCGCGCTTTTAAAGAAGCGTCAGCCAAACCTCCTCCGACGCTGCACTATTTTAAGCGTCTTAGAAGCATGAAGCCTATTTTTGGGCTACTAGCGTTACTCGCAATGCTACTACCTTATCCGGCATTTGCTGCTGATGCTTCAGCAGATCCCACAGCGATCAATATTCTGTTATTGATATTCTTTGTGGTTGTGGCCATCGGTATCTCGTTTGTTTGCTCCTTAGCAGAATCCGCATTACTCAGTATGACACCGTCCTACATCGCTGACGTTCAAGAAACCAATCCAAAAAAAGCAAATATGCTCAGACGGTTAAAGGTTGATAATATCGACCAGTCGTTGGCAGCTATTTTGACATTGAATACAGTCGCTCATACATTGGGTTCTATCGGTGCTGGTGCTCAGGCAACGATTGTCTTTGGTAGTGCATGGTTTGGTCTATTCTCTGCCATTATGACATTGGCCATATTATTCTTGTCTGAGATTATTCCAAAGACACTAGGTACAGTATATTGGCGTCAGTTGAGTGGCATTGTCGCTTATTTTGTCCGTGGTATTATCTTGCTGTTGTACCCACTCATTTGGGTCTCAGAGCGTTTGACAAAACTACTGGTGCGTGGCAAAGAACCTCAAGCATTTAGTCGTCGTGAGTTTGCAGCACTTGCGAGTATCGGTGAAGAGTCAGGACAAATTGATCCCTTAGAGTCGCGTATTATTCGTAACTTACTGGCATTTGGTGCCATTAAAGTCGAAGATATTATGACACCGCGTTCGGTAATGCTCGCGTTTGAGGAGAACAAAACGGTTGCTGAGCTATTGGTTGATCGCCCAAAGCTGACGTTTTCACGATTACCAATTTATGATGGTGACTTAGATAATGTTACTGGTTTTGTATTAAAAACAGATATGTTGTTAGCAAAAGTGAATCACGCTGTAGATAAACCATTGACTCAGTTCAAACGTGAAATCACTTTTGTATTCTCCAAAATGAAACTGTTTGATTTATTAGAGCTCATGCTAAAGAATCGCATCCATATCGCGATTACAGTCGGTGAATATGGCGAAGTCAAAGGTCTGGTTACTTTAGAAGACGTGTTTGAGACTTTATTGGGTCTAGAGATTGTTGATGAGATAGATCGCGTTGAAGATATGCAGGCATTGGCTCGACAAATGATGGACAGACGAGTAGAGCGTCTGGGTATGAAGCTCAGTGATGATGAGCGCTATGATAATAATAGTACAGACACCAGGCTTTAAAATAGCACCGTCAGACTTGTTATCGATTGATAGGTAGGGCGTTAAAGCTGAAGCGAAGATTGAGTTGTAGTTCAAAAGAGATGACTCAGTCTTCGCTGATGCACACTTATTATAAGATCATGATATTGCTCGTACTTTAAAGGCGATGACTGTGCCTGTTTTGCCATTCGCAATAATTACACAGGGTGTCACATAGCTGTGAGAATTAAATGATAGGCTCACTCTATGATACAACAACGCTGTCACGACTATTAGAAATATCGTTATGATGAAGACAGTTATTGAAAGGTATCACTAGCTAGCTCAAGATTATTACTGTATAAAAAGCATCACTATTTAAGAAGTCTCATTAGCTAAGAAGTATCGCTATTGAACCAAAGCATGAGAGCCAACAGCATTCGCTTAGTTTACGATTACGTAGCTAGGTAATATGTTGAATCAAATGATAGAAACACGTTAGTCGTCAATATATGACAACAACGGAAACTGTATTGCTAAGGATTATCATGAAACGATTATGGGGAAAAGGGCTTTTGGCGTTGTTAATCAAAGGCGCAGGCGTGGCTGCTGTGGTAGCTATTGCAAGTACCGTAAGTATCAGTGCGCAAGCGGCGCCCATGACCGAAGCGTTGGTGCAAAACTATGCCTCAGCAATGAAGTCATCAGCAAATAGTCGAAATGTCAGTCAGGTTGCTCGTCTCGTCTCTGATGATGCGCTGATTTCGTTGTCTAGAAAGGGTAAGTCTACTAGCTTGGACAAAGATGCTTATTTGAAGTTGCTACAAAATAGCTGGAATGACACCTCTAACTATCGCTATGACATCTCTGTAGACAACATTGTCATTACGGGCGAGCAGGCCAAAGCTAATGTCACCACTAACGAGAGTTGGGTAAAAGATGGTCAAACTATCTCGTTCGTCACCACATCTAGAGTGACTTTGGCGCTATCAACTGGCAATGCAGTGCTGCTGCGTGCGGTATCACAAATAACGATTAACTAGCCAACTTATTAGGGCGTGTCCTCAATTCAATCGATAGTAATCTAAATGGGTTAAAACTGGCTAAATCTTGCCAAACGGTGTCAAATAGCTGACTAATACCTCGATATTACTTGCGCTATTTTCCTTGTTTGACTGCAATTTATCTCATTTTTATGACCATTTTTAAAATGAGGACACACCCTAGAGCGTGTTCTAAAATTAAGGACATGCTCTAGCGATTCAGCATTGATTACACGCTATATGAACCATTCAGTCATTAACACCAATTTGGTACTGCACTGGTTTATGTAGAAATCTTCTTTATTCAAAAAGCTGCTTCATTCAAAAACACAGTTACTATCTATTAAAAAGACAGCCATTATCTATCGAAGCCTGCTAATTCTGTACGATGTTGGTTGTTTGCATGAGTATCTACATGGACGGAATAATCTGGCGTCTTAGTAGACCAATCTAGATGTCGACTCAACTTATGACTATTATCTTTTTATATTAACTGGTCTTTGCTTTATATTGCATATTATACTATCAAGCAATTCTATCTCATCACTTCTTGTCGTTAGGAAACTCTTAATATCATGTCTACTGTGCTATCAACCTCTCGCTCATTTATCGCGTTGCCATTAACGCTTGCCGTCTCGACTTTGCTTATCAGTGCGTGTAGCAATACGTCGACGGTAAAAAACAATGGTGCGACCAATAGCTCATCGGTTATTACTAAGCCTGCCGCCAATCAGACTGCTGCCACGAGTACTGATTACTCAACTGCGTATTTGGATGCAGATAGCCTGGACGAATTGGCAGACTTATTAGAAGCCTCTGACATGACAATGGTAGAAGGCAATCAGCTTGCTATTCAGCAATATGGTGATTTGTGGAATCGCTTGCGTGCTGGTTATCGTATGAATGGTGGCCAACCGATTTATAATCAGCGTATTGAAGGACAAAAAAGCTGGTTTACCAGTAGACAAGATTATTTAAACCGCTTAACTGCGCGTGCCAGTCGTTATATTTATCATACGGTAAGAGAGGCTGAGCGCCGCAATATTCCAACTGAGCTTGCATTGCTACCAGTCATTGAAAGCTCCTACGATCCAAGCGGTACCAGTAGTGCAGCGGCTGCAGGCTTGTGGCAGTTTATTCCAAGCACGGGTCGTATTTACGGTCTAAACCAAAGCAGTACTTATGATGGCCGCCGTGATGTTATCGAATCGACTCGTGCTGCTTATGATTTCTTAACCGCGCTACATAATCAGTTTGGCAGTTGGGAATTGGCATTGGCCGCCTATAATGCTGGCCCTGGTCGTATTCAAAAAGCCATTGATGCCAATAGAGCTCAAGGCTTACCTACGGACTACTGGTCACTCAGACTGCCTACTGAAACGATGAACTATGTGCCACGATTCTTGGCAGTGGCCGAAATCGTCGCTAAGCCTGAACAGTATGGCGTATATCTGCCAGCTATTGCTAACCGTCAGCATTTCCGTAGTGTGCCAGTGAATTATGGCGTCAGCTTATCTGAAGTAGCGCAATTAACAGGTGTGACTTACGACGAGCTAGAAAAGTTGAATACAGCACTTACCTCTGGACGAGTTGATTCTTCAGGTCCGCAGCGTATTATCATTCCTAATGATGTCAGCCTAACGACTGATGCCAAATTGAGCACATTAAGAGGCAACGGTACCGGTAACGTACTGGCAGCAGCAAACACGCCAAGTACGACGACTACCACACCAAGCTATAACAATAAGCCGTATAGTGGTTCTTCATTGCCATCTACTGGCAGTGCATTGGCTGAATATGCGGCTAGCGCAAGTGTGCCACAGCAGACGACCAGTTATATCTCGCCGTCAGTCACACCAACCAGCAGCTCTTCGTATGGTAATACGCCAGCACGTACTGAGCCACCACTAAGCGTTGCAGAGACCAATAAAATCAATGCTGAGCTTAAGAGCAGCAACAGTCTACCAACTACCTCTGCGCAGATTACGCAAAATAATACGATTGTCCAAGAGCCACCGCTAAGCAATGCAGAGCGTGATTTTATTGCCAATCAAATCCGTAGTAGCACATCGGAAACCAACGTCATCAATGCTGATGGCAATATCAACCTATCAGCAGTTCAAACGCAGCAATCGATTCTAGAAGCCAGTGGCACAGAGAAAAAGCTGAGCTTTGCACAGACGTCGGCAAGTAAACCAAAACCACAAGGTACGCGTACCACTTATACCGTCAAACGTGGTGATACGTTGTCTAACATTGCCAGTCGTGCTGGTGTGAGCTGGCGTGATATCGCAGAATGGAACCAAATAGATGCTAGTGCTAGTTTGCTATCGGGTAGCGCTTTGTATCTATACAATGCAAAAAGCATTGAGCCAATAAGCAGTGCGAGTAGTACAACAGATAGCCAACCAGAAAGTTATACAGTACAAAGTGGTGATACGCTGATTGGTACGGCCAATCGCTTTGGTTTATCGGTCACTCAGCTAGCAACCTATAACAACCTGAGCAGCCGTTCGGATCTGCGTAGAGGCCAAAAGCTATGGCTGATACCAGGTAAAGTGACTGCGCCTGCAACCACATCTGCAGCGCCTTCTACCAAACCGACCAAATCAAGCACTGCGACTAAAAACTATAAAGTAAAAGCAGGCGATGGCCTGATTGCATTGTCGCGTCAATTCAATGTATCGACTGATACTTTAGCCAGTCTTAATGGTATCAGTACCACAAGCTCATTGTATGTTGGCCAGACACTTAAAGTACCAGCGAGCGTTGATTTTAGCTCGGCGTCTACTAGCACTAGCAGCAGCGCTAGTAGCCAAAGCAGCTCAAGCTCAGTGGCAACCACTAACTATAAAGTTAAATCTGGTGAAACCTTAATCGGGATTGCCAATGACCTTGGCGTTAGTGCAGCGGATCTTGCTGCGGTAAACAGTAACTTTGATGCAAAAGCTCGCTTACAACGCGGTCAAACCATCAAAGTACCAGCTTCTAAAGAACTGGTCGATCGTCAGTTAAACGATAAAGCTGTCAGCTATAAAGTAAAATCAGGTGATACCTTGACGGGTGTAGCCAAACGCTACAATATTGGCTTAAGTGATTTGGCATCAGCGAATAACTTGAACACCAACTCTAATCTCATACTCGGTCGTACTATTACCATTCCTGCTAATGGTAGTGTCGCCAGTGCGTCTAGTAGTAGTCAAAGCAGTAGCGCTACGAGTAGTAGCACTAGCACCGCGAGCAGCAGTGGTAAGACGTTGAGCAACACGGAAAGCTATAAAGTAAAATCAGGTGATGGTCTGATTGCTTTAGCACGTCAATTTGGTGTTTCGGTAGAAGACTTGGCTGCGACCAACAGTCTGGCGACCAATGCACAGTTGCAACGTGGACAGACCCTCAAAGTACCAAAAGCCACAGTGAGCTATACGGTCGGATCAGGAGATAGCTTGATTGGCTTGGCACGCAAATATGGCGTATCTACGCAGGAGCTAGCAGATATGAACAATATCGCAGCAGATACCATGCTACAGCGTGGTCAGCGTTTGACAGTGCCTAATCGCTAAGCAATAGCTTATTACTAAAAATAAGCATCTCGAAAGTAGATTGCTTGAAAGTAGATTGTTAGCCACAAAAAAGCTGCTCTTGTTATAAGAGCAGCTTTTTTATTGTAAAGTCTTTGTGGTTGTCTAAGCCAGCAGAGATAACTAGACCGTTTGCGTCTTAATCGTCTCAAGGTAGCTTCTGATATTACTCACATAATGCATCGCTTGACCGTAGCGGCTATTAGACGCTCTGTTTTCAGCGAGGTATGCATAGACATTGGCCCAGCTTTTATCATTGACACCTTGCGCTTGTAAAGTGCGCTGAATGCTTTTTACCGCATTGGGTCCCATATTGTAGCCCGCCAGCGCGAACCAAATGCGATCCGATTTTGGTACATCGGCGAAGTCATCTTTCATTTGCTCTAGATAACGTGCACCGCCACCGATACTTTGGTATGGATCAACACGATCTGATACGCCCATTGCTTTGGCCGTGTTATTAGTCAGCATCATCAGGCCACGTACGCCTGTTGGCGACACTGCATCCGCATCTAGATGTGACTCTTGATAGCCCATGGCTACCAACAGCTCCCAATCGTGATTATAGTTGCGTGCTTGCTCTTCAAACGAAGACTGGTAGTCTGGTAACTTTTCAGTTAGCGTCTTTTGAAAATGGTCCTGACTGTAGGCGTCTTTTAGCAAGTTTTGATTGTAAAAGGCCGCAAGCTTTTGCGTGTTTTGCAGCTTGATACTGTCACATAAGAAGTAACTGGCTTTTTCTGATAGCGGGTCATTAGACGAGTTAAACGTCCAGCTGACCTTTGGGTGTAAGCCGTTTTTAGTCAAGCTGGCATCATAACCACAGCTCACGTTAATCGATGACAGATTAAAGCTACTCTTTAGCTTAGTACTGGCCGTTGTCAGCGCCATGTCTGCTTCGCCTGATCTTAGCGCTTTTAATGCCGCTTCTTCGTTGGCATAAGCTTTTAGATTCACGTCAACACCTAGCTCGTCAGCATAGGTACGTACCAAGTCAAAGCCGAAGCCATGTTGAAAGCCATCGGTTGCAAAATAAGTGCTGTCGCCTGGGACAGCAGCAATGGTTAAAGTGTTCTGTAACATGACATTGTCATAGGCTGGCACTGGCGAACCCATGATAGTCAAACTCTCAGCAGGTAAAGAGAGAAGGGCAATACTAGACAACTGCACCAATTTTTTTGTTTTGGCAAAATGGGCCGATGTCGTTGGGGTAACGGATGAAACGATGTTACTTTTAGTGTTTAGTAAGCGTTTAGATGGACGCAGTAAATAAGAAATACGGCGTTTGGCCCCTTGCGCAGATACTTTTACACGATAAGTAATACGCTGCATGGATGTCTCCTGATTTTAGCCATCCTGCTTACCGTAAAATGTTCATGGGTGCATGCTAATAATAAAGGCATACATCGATGTCACATTTAGATAACCTCACACTTCTTAATAGTATATAAGCGTAAGATTACTTGTTCAATAACAGTGCTTTTAATAACAATACCGCTAATCGCTGCTTTATTAGCATGAGCGGTATAGTCTTTTACTAGCTAATTATCTGTTGGCATATACGTTCGGAGCTGAAATATTGCTCCTAACGTATCAATAGAAATCATAAAAACGCACAATACCGAGAAGGGTATAAATCAAATGATTCCTTCAACGGTGAACAGATAAGGCTAGTACTAAAACAACTATATATTAAACATAGGTAAGGTCATGAAATAAGTTATTGAAACAAAAACGCAAAAATAGAAGGAATACCAATAGATCTGAGTATCCAACTTTTTCTACGTTAAATCAGTCGCTATCCACTCTTTAAGTAGTTTGTAGTGGAGTAAATAACAACTCAAATATTTTGTTCAGCAACAAAAGTCAGCAGATAAGTCTGTTTGATAGTGAATAGAATATCTATCAAAATAAGCTATCAATCAGGTATCACTAAACCATTATAGCAACGCTAAAATTCAGGAGTAGTCAGCCATAAAAATGTATTTTGGCTAAGCCATATCAGCTCATCTATCATATAGAACAATGAGATTTTAGATATTTACCATCATTTAAGCGCCATAACCGGAAGCTGTAATAAATGGGAAGTCTCATGACAAGACGTTCTTTCTTCAAGTAATAATATGCGGATATTCATCCGATTATTCAAGTATAGTTAAGAAATTAGCGATAAAACTTAACAATAGGGCTACAGACGGTCAGAAAAAGCCCCTTTTTTGGTGCATGAATTGAGATGAAATTCATTGATTGTGAGAATTGAAAGAGTTGTTTCTACTTTCATCTCCCACGAAGAACTCTGAATTTAGAGGTAATAGCTGAGGTTATAAACTGAGGTTTTAAGCAGGGTTGTCGATATCGATAAAAGTCACAGGCACGCCAAATTCTTGAGATACTATCTTACCCAGTGCCTGAATGCCGCCTCGTTCTGTTGCGTGATGTCCGCAGGCAAAGTAATCAATCCCAAGCTCACGTGCGATGTGGGTGGTGCGCTCAGAGATTTCACCAGAGATAAACGCGTCACAGCCTAACAATGCGGCTTGTTCGATCATATCTTGCGCGCCACCTGTGCAGATACCGATACGTTCTATCAACCTATTATTTGTTTCAGAAGATGAGTTTTCATGATACGCAGCTGCGATATGAAGTGGTGTACGCCCTAATGCTTGAGTAATCTTTGCGATAAAATCATTAGTGCTCTGCGGTACACAAGTAGCAATATTACCAACTGGGTGAGATTCAGCAGGATATAGCGCACCAGTGATGGTCAGATCTAAAATCTCAGCGAGCATAGCATTATTGCCAACGATAGGGTGAGCATCTAGCGGTAAGTGATAGCCAATCATAGAGATACCATGTTGCATCAATTTGCGAATACGTCGACCTTTCATACCTGTGATAGTGGCAGGTTCGCCTTTCCAGAAGTAGCCATGATGTACCATAATCGCATCGGCATTATCGGCGATAGCAGCATTAATCAATGCCTCACAAGCAGTCACACCAGTGACGATACGTTGGATAGGTCGTCCACCATCTACTTGTAAGCCATTGGGTGCATAATCTTTAAATGCGTTGGCTGACAAATAGTCGTCACAAAACTGCGTTAGCGCCTCTGCTGTTATGGTGGTGTTGGTTGATTCTGTCGAGGTATTGATAGCCGTCATGGTATGCCCTTATCGTTGTCACAATCGGTCAAGTGATTGCAAATAATCCATAGTTTTTTATAATAATCATTTTAACATGGTGTTGTAAAAGAGTAGACAAAGCTACTAACTGAAATGGTACACGATACGTTACCATTTGGTATGGTTGGCGGTTATAATTTGTAGGCGTGAGCTGTACTGATTGATAGCGTCTCATTAGAGAGTGGCATCAATACTGGTCTTAGTGTTAAATAAAAAAAATCAAACCAGCAGCAGTGTTCACTCATTACTTATCATCATTTTCTGCATTAAATTTATAGAGGTTGTATATGTCGTCATCCCGGAACACCAATAACAAGACTTCTTTATTAAAATGGTTACCTTGGGTCTTATTGCTGCTAGTGCTGGCAGCGTTTATCTGGTTGTTTACGAGTATGAAGTCGACGTCAGAGGCTAAGTGGGAGCCGCCGAGAACCACCCCTGCCGAGCAGCAAGCCTCAGAACCCGTTGCCGATACGCCAGCACCTATCTCCTCTTACCATAATGCGGTTGCCCGTGCATCCCAGTCGGTCGTCAACATCTATACCACACAGACCGTGGCAGAGCATCCTTATATGGATGACCCTGTGCTGCGTCGGTTTTTTGAGTATCATGGTGGCCAATCAGCAGAGCAAGGCAATACCAACCTAGGCTCTGGTGTGATTGTGTCAGAAGATGGCTATATTGTGACCAATGCCCATGTCGTCGAAAAAGCCGATGAGATTACGGTTGCCTTTAATGACGGTCGTAAGAGCCGCGCTAGAGTGGTGGGTACCGATCCAGACAGTGATTTGGCCGTGATTAAAGTCGATATGACAGGATTGACGCCGTTAGGATTCCGTGAAGATCCTATTCGTGTGGGTGATTTGGCATTGGCGATTGGTAATCCGTTCGGTGTGGGTCAGACTGTGACCCAAGGTATCATCTCAGCGACAGGTCGTACTGGGTTGGGTGTGAATAAGTTTGAAGACTTCATTCAGACGGATGCTGCGATCAATCCTGGTAACTCAGGTGGTGCGCTGGTAGATGCTCGCGGTGAGTTGGTTGGTATCAATACCGTGATTTTTTCACAATCTGGTGGCTCTCTCGGTATCGGCTTTGCTATTCCTACCTCTATCGTAGAGCAGGTCATGAATGCCTTGATTAAAGACGGTAAGGTCAGTCGAGGTTGGTTGGGTATCGAGATACAATCACAGCTACGTGATCCAACGCAGTTAGAAACGTCGACTGGCGTAGAAGTGCTAAATGTCATTGATAAAAGCCCAGCTGCAAAGAGTGGTCTACGAGTGGGCGATATTATCTTGACCATTGATGGCATTGAGATGACGGATGCCAATACGTTGATCCAATATGTCGCTCGTAAGTCTCCTGATACACAGCTTGATGCACAGATATTGCGTAATGGTAATAACAAGCAGGTCACCATCTCGCTAGAAGTACGTCCAGAGCAAGAGCCTGTTGCGCTTCCTGCTTCTGTACAAGCCGAGAGCTTTGCTCAACCTGATCTTCAAAGTGAACAGCAAAACGTTCCAATGATGTCAGAAGCAGAGCGTGACCGTATGCGTGAAGAGCTGCTAAAACTGTTTGAAAATGATGGTGCTCCTCAGTAGTTACCTTTAACATCTCTCGTCATCTCGCATAGCAATGAGATATCAGTATAAAAAAAGCGCGCTATCTATATAAGATAGCGCGCTTTTTATTTGTTTTGCTCTACTTTACGATAGGCTCATGATTGATATGGATAACGCCTTGTACACGGCAACAGCAGGGCAGTATCTCATCCTCGTCAATCATGGCGAGTGGCTCAAATGGATAGTCGACCGTATGTGAGCTGGCGATACGTTTGACTCGGCAACTGCCACAATAGCCCTCGCGGCATTGATAATTAACCTCATGTCCGGTGCGCAGCAATCCATCGAGCAGACTCTCATCGTCATGCAAGTAAAACTGCTGTTTACTGGTCATTACCCACGTCATAATTCATCCTATTTGGATTTGACTATCTTGCTGCTATATCCTACCGCCATCGAAACGTAAAATACTGTTAACGCCTAAAGTACTGTTGACGCCCAAAACACTATTAAAGCGTAAAACTATTACAACTCAAATTTTATAGCTCAAACGTTACAGTTCAAAGCTCTTATAATTCAAAATCATCAAAATCACTGTCTGATAAGTCAGAGTCAATCTGACCAACCAAGTAAGAGCTGATCTCTGTCTCTTGCGGGGCAACTTGCACGTTATCAGATGATAACCATGTATTGATCCATGGAATCGGGTTTGATTTTGAGTTCGGGAACACGGCTGGCAAGCCAACCGCTTCCATACGCAAGTTGGTGATGAATTCGATATATTGGCAAAGAATGTCTTTATTCAGACCAATCATCGAGCCATCTTTAAACAGATAGCCTGCCCATTCTTTTTCTTGCTCAGCAGCCTTGCGAAATATCTCAATGCTTTCTTCATAACACTCTGCGGCAATCTCGACCATCTCAGGATCGTCACGACCATTGCGCATGAGATTCAGCATATGCTGCGTACCCGTCAAATGCAGCGCTTCATCACGAGCGATGAGCTTGATGATTTTGGCATTACCTTCCATTAGCTTACGCTCGGCAAAGGCAAACGAGCAGGCAAATGACACATAAAAGCGAATGGCTTCTAGGACGTTGACCGCGACGATACACAGATACATTTGCTTTTTCAGTGATCTCAAATCGACAGTAATTTCTTCGCCATTGACGTTGTGCGTACCAGCGCCGTACAAGCTATATAGCTGCGAGTTGCGGTATAGATCATCATAATACTGAGCAATGTCAGAGGCACGCTCTAAGATGTGCTCGTTTTTCATGATGTCATCAAAGATGATGTTTGGATCGTTGACGATATTACGAATGATATGAGTATAGCTGCGTGAGTGAATGGTCTCAGAGAATGACCATGTCTCAATCCAAGTCTCTAGCTCAGGGATAGATACGAGCGGCAATAGCACCACGTTTGGGCTACGACCTTGGATAGAGTCGAGTAGGGTCTGGTATTTGAGGTTACTCAAAAATATATGCTGCTCATGCGAAGACAGGTTGCCAAAGTCCATACGGTCTTTTGACACATCGACTTCTTCTGGACGCCAAAAGAATGACAGTTGCTTTTCGATTAATTGCTCAAAGATAGGGTGCTTTTGTTGATCATAGCGCGCTACGTTGACTGGATTACCAAAGAACATTGGCTCTTTTAGCGCATTGTTTGGCGTCTGTGAAAAAATCGAGTAAGTCATTGTTCTACCTTTATAAGTGATACGGTGGTGAATTCAGTTTGGAGATGTTGCTCTATAGCATGAGTAAAAAAGTATGAGTAAAAATGCGTTAGACGTTATTTATTATCAATTTGCTATTGCCAGTTATCTATTACAGGTTTTCTAGCGATATCTGTGAGGATTCTTGTCCCTCGTTCATATAGGCTTTGAATATTTCGCTCAGCTCACTATCATCTAGCGCTTCTAATTCATCTAGCGCGCTTTTGCGGAGGGTACTCACATCCGCATCTTCCGACAGTCTTTTAGTATCTTTTTTGGTGGTTCTTGACGCTGGTTTTTTGGGTGCTTTTGCCACAGATTTTTTGGCGACGGTTGTCTTTGGTGATTCATCCACACCTAACTGCTGACGCACTTCTGCAATATCAACCTCGACTTGTACGATATGCGAGCCACCATCGTTTAGGTCTGAAAATACGTTTGGGATAAACAAACCACCGTCTTTGATGATTGCGGTATATTGCACATGACCTCCGTCGTTTTTATTGTTTGTGTGTTTCTATATTTCTATGATAGCGCTGAACGCCTTTTATGATAAATGTGTCAATGTCTTAGCTTCATCATGGCTGGCGCGTCGCTAGACTGTCATATACATTGTTGTTTTCTCTTTTGCCAACTGCCAATACATAAACCACCACCACATCATCTTTTACGGTATATACCAGACGATAGCCTACGGTGCGTAATTTGATTTTATAAGTATCGGTATGTCCTGATAGTTTTGACGCAGGCACATGAGGGTTTGACAATCGCTGCTGTAGTTTTTTCTTAAACTGCTGCTGAATATTTGGCGCTATCTTTTTCCACTCTTTTAATGCCAAAGGGTGAAACTCAAGATTATAAGTCATCCAACGTTACCTTTACCGGTATCTGCCCATCGTTCAATCGTGCACTAACGGTTTGGCTTAATGCCATGTCGTCCATTGCTTCCATCATGCGCTCGAATACGTCTGTTGAGACTAGGTAAGCCACGGGTTTATTGTGGTTTAAAATAGCAATGGACTCACCATCTGACTGTTTAATCAGTGCCGACGGGTTGGCCTTTAATTCTGAGATACTGGCTGTCTGTGTCGCAAATATTGGTTGCATAACGTATTCTCCGTTAAAATTAAGCTCTAAATATAGGGCTAATTTTAGCACAGAAATTAGGTCTTATCTGTTGCTGTTTTAAATTTAAATATTTTGGGTAGCCAATCCCGCCTACCGCTTGTATCTGCATCGCCATCGTCGTCAGCAGGATACCGCTATAGTCGCGGCTAAAAAGCCTTGCTAGAGCGTCTTTCTTTTTTCTTAACGGCTTTCTATGCTTCAGAGTAGGTTGGTGTCGAGGCACGAGACCCAACTTATTATTCAATTAAAATCGTTGGGTGTCGCAAGCTCCACCCAACCTACGCTTGCTGACTCTTGACCATTCCAGCCACACTCTACACAAACATCATCTGTAAAATGATGGCTACAATTTAAATAGCCATAAAGTTTGTGAGCGCAATTAGGGCATAAACTTGCCATCTTTGAGCTAAGTGTAAAGTATGATGATTGGCATTCATCACAGGTGCTATTTGCTCTATTCATAACTTGATTCAAAGCCCAATATTTTGACGTAGTAGGCGTAGAGTACGCCTCGCGAACCTTTAAACACAATTTCTATATCATCGGTAGGCTGGGCGCACACTACAACTAAGATAATCGTTAATCACATCACTTTCATAAATATTAGCCATCATAAATCTACGCTTGATTTTGGAAATTTTAAGAAATTCAAAATGCGTTTCATAGATGTGATTTCTTACAAGGTAGAGCTTGTTATCTATCAAATAATAAGAGTCACCTTGAATGTCACAAATTTTATGTTTCTCATTTTTCTTTAAAAATGCTTTTGGACTAAATATTTTGATATTGTGACAAATCCCATCAAAAGCTTTCTCGAAATAATCGGACTGCATAAAGCAGGTGAATAATAAGCTTTCTAAGTTATCATAATAAAAAAGATCTTTTCTTTGATCGTAGTAAACGTATATTTTCCCAGTTTTGTTGTCTATGCATAGAAGTTCATCGGCAAAGTCTGTTCCAATATATACGGTATCCAAAGGTATTTTATCTGTATAAAAAATATCGTTATCTAGATAATATTCTTTGAATTGCTCAAAAGTAAAATCACTAAATCCGTTGATTAGAAGTGTCTTACAGTTACCATATTTAATTAAAAATTGTCGATGATCTTCTCTTAGAGGTATATTTCTTGAATTAACAAGTTCATCTAATTCATTAGCATCTACTGGTTCATTGTCCGAGATGAGTTTTGACATCTCTTGAATAAGGAAAGGAATAAGCATTTGCATTGTTATCCAACCTATTTAACAGGTGTAGGGTGCGCCTTGCGCACCTTTAAATATAATTTCTATATCATCGGTGCGCTGGGCGAACCTTACGATTCAATAAGCCAACCATTATCATTCGCAATACTTTCAATCAATTCAAAGTATACGTTATCAGAATGTTTCTTGAAATCTTGACCGATATCCGTTCTAATTTCGCTAATCAAGCCTTTAATCTGTTGCCAATTTAAATAGCTGATAAAGTCTTCAGGCTTACTGCTATTTATGTCGAATGACTCTTTAAATAGTATTGGCGGATGGTAACGTTTGCAATCATCTGGCGAGTCACCAACGACTTCCATAAATATACAATAACTTCTGTCATCATCTGCGGTGAATCTTAATTCAAGCGAGCCACCATCACGGTAAATCGTTGCATTAGCAGAGCGTTTATGACTGATTGGTGAAGACAGCTGCATTTTTATCCAACCTATCTAACAGGTGTAGGGTGTGCCTCGCGCATCTTTAAACACAATTTGCATATCATCGGTGCGCTGGGCGCACCCTACAATCTAAGCATATTCTATGAAGGCTTTGAGCCTCTAATAGGGTAATTTTTCTCACAATGCTCGATATTACCCATTAAGTAATCAGCTTCTAATAATCTACTGAAAAAATCAGATTGCATAATATTATTAGCAAGTTTGTCGCTAAAGTTGATCATCTGATTAGCAATTGAGTCATTTTTCGTGTCAGATGAAGCATAAATTAATTGTATATTCTCTGGAAGATAGAATTGCTCAAAATATGGAGCTTTATAGCTATTAATTGAGTCGTGTGCTCCAAGATCACAATCAACTATTATGCCTATTCTATAATTTCTGGGAAAATGGTTTTGTACGTAGTTCAAAATAATCGTGTGCCATCCTAGTTTCTCAGCATTAACGCTATTATTTATGTTAACGAACAAATGAGAGGCAAAAGGAATAAAAGGGTATTTACCTGTTTTATTGCATTCACTTATAGGTTTATTGACAAAATAAGACGAAGTTACGCTAACTAAATTATTGCTAATAAACTTTGTATTTGTGTCTATCGCTAAAAGAACATCAAAATTTTTGAAGACTGCTTTATCACAGTTAAATGGTAGTTCAGTATTTTTGAGTGGTGTCGAATTAGTTCTTTTTACTTTTCCAGAAGTTTTTTTGTAAGATGTTTCGACTTTCGCGTTATCTACGATTTGATTTCCTATTTCTAGAGAATCCTCAGTAAAGTTGTATTTGAGTTCAAGCTTACCTTCAAAATTATCTATATAGAATTCAATGAACTCATTTCTAGGTTTTTTGTCTGCCGTTTTCTTCGCCATATTCAAAACCTTTTTTATAGTTTAGTGGAGGTAAGTAGCGAGCTCAACCCAAAAGCTAAACCCGCCAACCGTCAGAAATTCTATTTAAAGAATTTCTCTTGCGAACCTAAAATTGCAGTGCAATTTTTTAACGGTTCTCAAATCTTACATGCACCGCCAGCACAATCATCTTCCATATCCGCTTGGGCATCGTTCGCACCATCACGAGTGTTATGGTAGTACAACGTCTTCACACCCATTTTATAAGCGTTTAGCAAGTCTTTTAGCAATATCTTCATCGGTACACGGCCACCAGCATAACGAACAGGATCGTAGTTGGTGTTGGCAGAGATACTTTGATCGACGAACTTCTGCATGACAGCGACCAGCTTTAGGTAACCGTCATTGTTTGGCATTTGCCAGAGTAGCTCGTACTGATCTTTTAGCTTATCAATCTCAGGCACGACCTGCTTTAGGATACCGTCTTTTGACGCTTTGATAGAGACCAGACCACGTGGTGGCTCGATACCGTTGGTCGCGTTGGCGATCTGACTAGAGGTCTCAGACGGCATCAAGGCGGTTAGGGTAGAGTTGCGTAGACCGTGCTCAGTGATCTCGCCACGTAGCGTTTCCCAATCTAGATGTAGCGGCTCTTGGCAGATTTTATCCAAGTCGGCTTTGTACGTATCGATTGGCAAGATACCTTGTGAATAGGTCGTTTCATTGAACGCAGGGCAAGCGCCTTGCTCTTTTGCCAATTTGTTTGACGCTTTTAAGAGATAGAATTGCAATGCTTCAAACGTTTGATGGGTCAGACCCAGTGCTGAGTCGTCTGAATAGCGTACGCCATTCTTAGCCAAGTAATAAGCGTAGTTAATCACGCCCACACCTAGCGTACGACGACGCATGCTGCCGTTTTGAGCCGCTTTAACTGGATAGTCTTGATAATCAAGCAGCGCATCAAGCGCACGGACGATTAGCTCAGCTGGTTCTTCGATATCGCTGACGTTGTCGACTTTACCCAAGTTGACTGCTGATAGCGTACAAAGCGCGATTTCGCCTTCTTCGTCATTGATGTTATCTAGTGGCTTGGTCGGTAGAGCAATTTCCATACATAGGTTTGACTGGCGAATCGGGGCAACCGTCGCATCAAATGGACTATGCGTGTTGCAATGATCGACGTTTTGGATATAGATACGACCCGTACTCGCACGCTCTTGCATCATTAGGCTGAACAAATCTGCTGCTGGGATTTGACGGCTACGAATGCTTGGGTCATTTTCGTACTTAGTATATAGCTCTTCGAACTTGTCTTGATCTTCAAAGAACGCGTCATACAAGCCAGGGGTGTCGCCTGGTGAGAATAGCGAGATGTCTTGACCTTTGATGAGGCGCGTGTACATGGTTTTGTTTAACTGTACGCCGTAATCCATATGACGAACACGGTTGTCTTCGACGCCGCGGTTGTTTTTGAGTACCAGTAATGACTCAACTTCTAAATGCCATAGTGGGTAAAACAATGTCGCAGCACCGCCACGGACGCCGCCTTGTGAGCAGCATTTCACAGCCGTTTGGAACAATTTATAGAATGGGATACAACCAGTGTGCTGTGCTTCGCCGCCACGGATAGGGCTACCAAGGGCACGGATGCGACCCGCATTGATGCCGATACCAGCACGCTGTGATACATAGCGTACGATGGCGCTGGTGGTCGCGTTGATAGAGTCTAGGCTATCACCACATTCGATCAATACGCACGAACTGAACTGACGTGATGGGGTACGCACACCAGACATGATAGGTGTTGGTAGTGAGATTTTGAATTGTGAAGTCGCATCATAGAAACGCTTTACGTAGTTCATACGCTCTGACTTGTCATAACGGCTGAACAAGCACATACCAACCAACATGTACAAGAACTGCGGGCTCTCATAGACGGTTTTGCTGACGCGATCTTGGACGAGGTATTTGCCTGCCATTTGCTCAACAGCGGCATAGGCAAGATTCATATCGCGCCAGTGATCGAGATACTCTTCTAACTCATCAAATTCAGCACGGCTGTAGTCAGCTAAGATATGCTCGTCATACTTGCCAGCATCCGTTAATGTTTTGACATGATCATACAGATGCGGAGGCGTGAATTTGTTATAAGCAATCTTACGCAAGTGGAAGATCGCCAAGCGTGCCGCTAAATATTGATAATCAGGCGTGGTTTCAGAGATTAGGTCAGCAGCAGATTTGATGATGGTTTCGTGAATGTCACGAGTTTTGATGCCTTCATAAAACTGGATGTGCGACTTTAGCTCAACTTGTGACACAGACACATTATCCAAACCGTGAGCTGCCCACTCGATTACCTTATGAATTTTATCCAAATCAATAAGTTCTAATCGTCCGTCACGTTTGGTCACTTTGATTTTGTCGATATGTGTCATGCTGGCCTCTATTTTGGTTGCTTATATTATTCGTTAAACGGTAAAGCCCGCTCAACGTTTTTTATCGTACTACTTATTTAAACACGCTATCTAAACAGGGTAAGTGCTAGTATTGGTTGCTCTTTTTTTAGGCAAAAAATACCCAATACTCGTAGTGACGATTAAAATCACTGAGTACTACATATAGCGTGTTTGTTAATTGGTAGGCACAATATAGCGGGAAAATTTTCAAAATACTATATTGATTTTAGAATAAAACTATGTTGCTACGAGGTTGTAGACAGTCCAAATTTTGGCAAAGGACGATGGGATAAGGGTTAGACGCAAATGCGCTCATTATAAATTTTTTGTAAAAATATCGTGATGGTTTGATTTTTATTTTGTCGGTTATTGTCGATAGATACAGGTGGTCATATCGGCAATAATGCGGGCGCAGATTGTACACCAAACCATAAAAAATCGCCACCCATATGTTATCAATAGTGAGTGACGATTTGGACGGAAAAGGGCTTGTTTTTTTCTAAACACCCATTACTGGTTTATACAACCATGCGAATCGTTTTGGCATTGTCTAGTGATTCATAAAGTGTGTTCACTTGATCGGCGGCAGTGAGGTATAAATTGACACGCGCTGAATGGAAACGACCCGTTTTAGATGGCTTGACTTCTATAGAGGCCAAATCAAAATCAGGGAACTGGCTACCGAGGATCAGCTTCACTTCATTAAGTAAGCTCTCGTGCTCGCCTTCGTGACCAATGATGCTAAGTGGATAGTTCATGGGAAAATCCCAAAGATCTGGATTTTGGATATCTGTTCTTTTGCCTTTTATGACATCTTCATTGGGTGTCATGTCCGTCATGGTAACGTCTTTGGCGTTTGGATTATTGCTTTGATTGCTACTGTTTTGATTATCAGTGTCTTTTGAATCATCACTCATGATGTGTGCCTCGCTTTTATTAAAATTTGAGCTATTAAGAAAATAGCTTTATTGCCCATTTATAGTGGCACTAAGCCTATTATTCAAGTGATGGGGCACCACAATTACGTTGATAGGGAACGCCAGCACCTTATTATCACTCTCTGTCGCAAACAGCTACTGCAAATAACTGTTGATAGGCGCGATCTCAGGCGGTAGGTCTGTCTCTCCCATCGCTTCTAATAAGTTGATTTCAATCGTGCGTGACAATGCCATAAGTGGCAGTTGATTAGATGCAAAACCAAATGGCTCCTCTAGCTCTTCACTAAGGGCATCTAAACCGAAAAAGGTATACGCAATGACAGCACAGATGAGGGGAGTCGCCCAACCGAGCGAGGCCACCAAGCCAAAAGGCAGCGTAATACAATACAGGTAAGTCGTACGATGCACTAGCAACATGTAAGCAAACGGCAGTGGTGTGTAATGAATACGCTCGCAGGCTGCCAAGACAATCGTCATAGACGTCAAGCGCTCGTCCATGTTTTGTACCATAAGTTCCGATGATAACTGTTGACGACGCACATCACCAAGCTGCTTACCTAAGAGGCGCATTAGATAATTAGGTAGGTTCCTCGATTGACGCATACTGTCATGATAGGTCGCTGCTACAAAAGGGTCGACATCTTGCCAAGGAGACGTACCGCGCAGCCGATGGCGCACAGCGTGAGAAAAGGCGATTGTCAGATGAATCATCGAACGTTGGGCATCGCGGCCAGCTTCGGTGTCATCATCTACAAATGAAAGCACTTGGCGGGCAAAGCTGCGAGAGTCATAGACCAGTTGACCCCATAGCCCTCGTGCTTCCCACCAACGTTGGTAGCTGGCATTGTTCCGAAACCCTAGAAACAATGACAATGCGATCCCTAGCAGGGTAAAAGGGGCCATACCATAATAAGGAAAAGAGTCAGGATACCAGTGTTGCACAATCGTTATGAGTGTGCTGAGAATGGCGATAAGTAAAATTTGCGGATAGACTTTCGGAATGACTGATCCACGCAGGGTAAGAAATATCTTAAGGGCGTTTGGTGTTTGCCGGACAATCATGTCAGTTTCCTAGCGATGGTACGTATATATTTCTGGCATAGTATATAGTGTAAGATTGCACTATAGGATAAAAACCTACTAATTTTTCGCTCTAGTTAATCTATTAAAAATTGACATTTTATAAACTTTTCAAAAGAGTAAATAGAGTGTTCGTATTCTTGTTAAGCTGACAAAGAATATTTCCTTATAAGAAAATTTGGAACTTATATGTTGAATTATATTGAAGTGGATAGACAGTTTTCAGTTGTTTCTAAAGATAAAGATGATTCACAAGATATTGAAAATTACCTTAAATTTAATGCTGGACAGTCTGAGTCATGGGATTCACTTCTCAACGAGTATCGTTGTGTCGTACTCGCTGAGGCAGGCGCAGGAAAGACAATAGAATTTAGAAAAAAAGCTGCTTTACTAGAAAATAGTGGGGATTATGCTTTTTTTATTAGAATTGAAAATATTGATCGTCACTTTTATGACAGCTTTGAAGTTGGGGATGAGGAGGCGTTCGATAGTTGGTTAAATTCAAATAAAGAGGCATGGTTTTTTCTAGACTCTGTAGATGAAGCCTTACTTACCAGTCCAAGAGCATTCGAAAGAGCAATACGGTATTTTGCCAAAGCGATTAAGAGAGGTCAACTTAGAGCACACATATATATTTCTAGTCGACCTTATAGCTGGAGAGCAAAGACTGATCAAGAATTAATGGATGAAGTTTTGCCACTAAAGGGCAGTGATTATCAAGAAGGGTCTACCAGTAATGATAAAAAACCTCCTAGTACGCTTAAAGTTTATAGCTTACGTCCTCTGGATAGAGAAAAAATCGCTGCATACTGTCAAGAAAAGGGAGTTAAAGATACTGATCAATTATTAGATGAGGTTGAAAGGATTGACCTTTGGAGCCTAGCTGAAAGACCGTTTGACTTAGATACAATAATCGATAAATGGAAAGAGGATAAGTCACTTGATGGACGCCTAGAGCTTATACAGCATAATATTGATCTACGGCTCAAGGAGAGTCATAGCGCTGGCTCTCGTACCGCATTAAATACAGATTTGGCGCGCAGCGGGGCACAGCGCTTGGCGGCAGCTGTAGTATTAACAGGAAATGCAGAAATTAATGTACCTGACTCGGAGCGTAATAAAAAGGGAATAGATGCAGACACCATACTGTACGACTGGGATAAAGGTAATGTAAGAAAACTATTAGAAAGTGGACTGTTTAACGACATTTTATATGGCGCAGTACGATTTAGGCATAGGGATATACGCGAGCTATTGGCAGCAGAGTTTTTTAGTTCGATAATAAAAGATAATTATAACCGTTTACAGATTGAGTCTTACTTTTTCAGAGACCCTTTTGACGTAAATATTATTACCCCTTTGCTTCGTCCAGTACTGTCTTGGCTAATTCTATTTGATGAAAATATTTGCGCTAAGACTTTGAATATAACACCAGAAATTATCATTGGAGGCGGTGATCCTTCTAAACTACCTTTACATACAAGACAAAAAGTAATTTTAAAGCTTATTGACAGTATCGATAAAGATCGCTATAAAGCTTACATAGGAAGCGATACAGCAATTGCCAATCTTGCCCAGCCTGATTTAGAAAGTGATGTGCTCGAACTTATTAGTGGTTATAAAAATAACGACAATATCATTCTATTTCTCAGCCGATTGGTGCTTCAAGGAGCACTGTCGAACTGCGTCAGTGCATTGATACCTGTCATTATCGATAATAACAGAGATAAGTATACGAGAAGAATAGCTGCCAATGCAGTTATGTCAATTGGAACTCAAGAGCAAAAAAATACTGTATGGCAAGGCATTAATAATTCTAATGAGGAGATTCCAAGATGGTTGTTATCAGAGTTAGTTGTTAAGGCTGAGCCAAATACATCAACTGTTGATTTTATTATTCATGGAGTTGTTAATTTATCCGAACCAAATGAATTTACGCCCACAGCCTTGTCTGGAGCAGTGTCTGGATTTATTGAGCGTGCAAATAGTGATGTTACTGCTTATCTGTTAAATAAGCTCCACAGCCATCTAAGCATAAAGATGTTGAATGAAACAGAAAGGGACGAGGTGTCAAAACAAGATGCGTGGCTGATGAGTGTGGCGCTGAAATGTATAGAAAGGTTAACTTTAGCAAGGAATCAATATGCTCTATCAAATACATCACTATTAGTATTGGCTCGTGCAGCTGAGTTAAGATTTTATCGAGAAGTACGTTTCGATGCTTGTGAAACGAATTTGCACCATATATTACCTCAGTGGACTGAATTGAACGATGCCTTGTACTGGTACAGTATAGAAGACGCAAGAAAAAGACTGAATAGTACTGATCAACCTTTGAATTCTGACTTACCTCTATTTTATAGAGATAATTACTGGAGGTTTGAAACGTCTGATTTTTCAAGAGTGCTTGCGTATGTCGGGTCACGACCTTTGAATGATAAACTAGTCGCACTTGGCAATGCGCATCGAATATATTATCAGAGCGACTGTCCCACTGATATGTTGGACGATTTGCGTAAAGCTGTATCAGGAATTGATATACTTCAAGATAAACTAGAAAGATTACTGAATCCTGAAATCAGTGAAAAAATGAAAAATTATGAAGAAGAATCAAAAATTAGGTGTGAGAAGGCGAGAAGAAGACAAGATGATTTAAAGAATATTAAGAAAGATTGGATAACACATTTACGCAATAACCCATCCGAAGTTGTTACACCTTCAGCAGGAGAAGGTGAAATTACTAATAATCATGTATGGTTATTAGATGAGATAAGAAAAAATAGCTTAGATGCCAGTTGTCTATATTGTACCAACTGGAAAAGCCTTATTCCTGAATTTGGTAACAAGGTTGCTTTAGCATACAAAGACTTTTGTATGAATTATTGGCGGTGTTATAAACCTCGATTAAAATCAGAACAGGATGTTAATAATTCAATTTCTAACGCTTTACTAATTGCTTTATCGGGTCTAAAAATTGAAGCCGATGAATTTAGTGACTTCCCAAACTATTTAGACAATAATGACCTGAATACAGCATTGCGTTATATTACTTGGGATATTAACGGTTTTCCCAGCTGGTTTGAACGAGTGCATAGAGCGTTTCCAAAAGCCACAGAAGATGCAGTACTCAAAGAGTTAATTTGGGAATTAGAAGCCTCTAGTTCTGAGGGTTCTTTGAGTTGTATTTTGCAGGATTTGATTCATCATGCCCCTTGGCTTCATGAATTTATTGCTAGTAGAGTATTAGACTATTTGATGAGCCGTACTAGTCCAATGACTATTCGTAAAGAGTATTGTGTAAAGATATTGATTGAGGGTGGTGTTGAATCTGAAAAGCTAGCCACACTAGCTGATAAATATATAGCACTTAATGCGGATGACTATAAAGAAGTGGCTTGGTGGTTTGCGCTATTGGTTGATAATGATGCAGATAATGGTATTTCAAAGCTTGAGGACTGGCTATCTGGTTTGAATAATACAGATGCTCAGCAACAAGCTGCAGCTATATTCATTACAGGCTTATTAGGCGGAACTTATACTCAGAAAACAGTATATAACGCAGGAAAATTTAAGACAGCCCCTCATTTAAAGACCCTTTATATGCTGATGCATAAATATATTGAGCTAAGCGATGATATAAAAAGAGCTGGCAAAGGAGTGTACTCGCCAACGATTCGTGATGATGCTCAAGATGCTAGAGATAGATTATTAAATTATTTGGTAGAGACACCAAGCAAAGAGAACTATTATGCACTTAAGCAAATCTCTAAAGAATATAAAGATAGCTTACATAAGTTGTTGCTGCAAAAACGCGCTTACGAAATGGCAGAGAGATATGGAGACATAACTCCGTGGTCTGCCGAGCAGTTTAAAGAGTTTCATAAACACAGAGTATTATCTCCTCGAACACATAGACAGCTTTTCGAGTTGGCTGTACAACAGTTAAATGCGCTCAAAGGTTGGATAGAGAATGGTAATGACAGTCCGTGGCGAACTTGGCAAAAAGCGGTAGAAGAAAACGAAGTCAGAACGCTAATAGCAGGCTACCTAAATCAACACAAAGGCGGTCACTATACCATTGCTGAAGAACCTGAACTGGCTAATGAGCAACGAATGGATATTTGGCTTGCTAATCCAAATGTCCAATCCCCAGTGCCTATTGAGTTAAAGTTACTTGATAAAAACTGGAGTGGTAGAAAGTTATGTGAGCGATTAAGAAACCAACTGGCTGGCGACTATTTAAGAGAAGAATCAGCAGGATGCGGTATATTTCTTTTGATTTCCTTAAATACTGAAAAAAACTGGATGGTTGAAGGTAAAAAAGTCAGTATTGAAGGTCTAGCACCAGCCCTAAAGGAATATTGGAAAACTATTTCCCATGAGTATGTAGGTGTCGAAGAAATAGAAGTGATAGTCATTAATATGAATAAACGAGCTTTAGTTTGCAACACATAGCTAAAATAGCGAACGGATCGAAGTATAATTGAGGTATGTGGTACTAGTTTGAGATTTCAATCCTATAGACCTAAATATGGAATGTTTTAGTTACGCAGCCTGACTATAATAACTAAACCAAATATATTTTGTAACCTAAACTATTTCAAATACGAGTCTGGTCATATTCAGGCTCAACATGATTAATTATATAACAAATAATTTTTCAACGTACCCTAGGAGCTCTCTATGGGTGCGTTATGCAATTGCTGAGATATTAGAAAATTTTAATATTATTAGGGCGTGTTGAATAAT